>NZ_JADGFW010000022.1:0-69916 GCF_016613355.1 Psychrobacter sp. M9-54-1
TTTTGAGCGCTTATCCCGAATTGGGGTTAAGCACGTATATGCAATAAAAAAAGACCTTGCCACATTATATGACAAGGTCTTTTTTTATCTAACTCTATTAACCTGCTAAAAACTAGCCTTTAAGCTTTTTGATAGAGGCAACATTACAGCCTTTATAAAGGATTTCACGGCTAGCGTTTTGGATATTAGCCGATGATTTATGATAGTTATTCAAACGCAGCGCACCCGTCATAGTACTAAAGTTGTCTTCATCACCAAACACGGTATCGACATCGTCAGAACGACCTAAGTTAATTGGTAAAAATCTTTTTTTGCCATTTAGATTGGCTTCTGCAAAGGTCGGTAAATACTCTTTGTTAAAACCGTAAGTCACGCTGATTTTCTTATCGCTTTGGCAAGTATAGTTGACTTGTCTAATTTTAACAGCGGTATCATAACTCTCGCTTGGCTCCATCACTTGGTCCGAGTAAGCCATGGCAGAACCAGAACCCAACATCGCCATCATAATACCCGCTGATGATAGAGCGGCAGTTAACTTTTTCATAAATTACCTCAATGATATAAATAGAATAGTCATAGATAAGAAAAATATGGACGTTAGCGGCGAACTATTTTTAGTTAGTCTAATCGTTCGCTCTTATTATCTTTGTCGTGATTTAAAATTTTTTTTAAAACTTTCATTCACGAGCCCTTATCTATACACATATTCTAATTAAAATTTTTGTTTGCGCTGTTATAACTATTAGTATGCTTGTTGTCTGAGCGTAAGACATTGTTGCGCGCGATGTATGCGCCTTAATTCATAGGCAAAAAAAAGACCCTGCTCATTCCTCTATAAAGGATGGCAAGGTCTTTTCAAATAACTGACTTCTCAGTGGAACAAATATCACACTGCTACAAGGAAGATGAGCGCAAATTGCACCTGTCGTACATTAAGCGAGTCTGACACCGTAGCAGGTCGTTATTCGGTCAACGACTTAAGAAGGATGCACCATATCAGCAGGGGTTACCCACTCATCAAACTGCGCTTCAGTTAATAGTTCTAGCTCAACGGCAACTTGCTTCAAAGTTTTGTTTTCTTTATAAGCAGTCTTGGCGATTTTTGCTGCGTTTTCATAACCGACATGACGGTTCAAAGCAGTCACTAGCATTAATGAATTATGCAAGAAGTCATCGATTTTGTCTTTGACTGGCTCAATACCAACCGCACAATTTTCATTAAAGCTATTGCACGCATCACCCAATAGCTTGATAGATTGCAACAAGTTAAAGGCAATCACTGGCTTATAAACGTTAAGCTCAAAGTTACCTGACGCACCTGCCATGCTGATGGTGACGTCGTTACCCATCACTTGCGCGACGACCATGGTCATTGCTTCTGACTGGGTTGGGTTTACTTTACCCGGCATGATAGATGAGCCTGGCTCATTTTCAGGAATCGTCAACTCGCCTAGACCACAGCGAGGACCTGATGCTAACCAACGGACGTCGTTAGCGATTTTATTTAAGCTGCCAGCTAGCGTTTTGAGTGCGCCAGAAGCAAATACTTCAGCATCACGAGCGGCTAGCGCTTCAAATTTATTTGGTGAAGTGACAAACGGTAAGCCTGTTAATTCAGCCAATTGCTCAGCCGCTTTTACCGCATAATCAGGATGGGCGTTTAGACCTGTACCAACCGCTGTGCCGCCTAGTGGCAATTCATATAGACCTTGTAGCGCGTTATCGATACGAGTTAATGAATGGTCAAGCTGGCTGACATAACCGCTAAATTCTTGACCTAGGGTCAAAGGCGTCGCGTCTTGCAAATGGGTACGACCAATTTTAACGATACTATCGAATTCTTTGGCTTTAGCATCTAACGTATCGCGCAATGCTTTTACCGCTGGGATAAGCAGGCTATTGATCTGACGAGCAGCAGCAACACGAATCGCGGTTGGGAAGCTGTCGTTGGTAGACTGTGCATGGTTAACATGGTCATTCGGGTGAATCGGCGTATAGCTGCCGCGCTCATTGCCAGCGATTTCGTTAGCACGGTTGGCCAATACTTCGTTCATGTTCATGTTTGACTGGGTACCAGAACCTGTCTGCCATACCACCAATGGGAACTGATCCGTTAGACCGCCGTTGATGACTTCGTCAGCAGCTTGCACGATTAAATCGCGCTTATCGCCTTCGATACGCTCAAGGCTCGCATTGGTAATCGCAGCGGCTTTTTTCACTAATGCCATTGCTTCAATCATCGGGCGTGGCAAGGTCTCGCCACCGATTTTAAAGTTCTCACGGCTACGCTGAGTTTGCGCACCCCAATAAGCGTCAGCTGGGACTTCCACGTTGCCCATGGTATCTTTTTCGGTACGAGTTGCCTGATTCTGTGTCGACATAACTACCCTCTTTGATGGTTTGTTGTATAGCTGCTTTGAAAAAAGTGCAACACACGCTGCACATAAAGGAAAATACGATGTAAAGTGGCGTTATGATAGCATGACTTATCACAAATTTCTCCAAGTCCGTGAGGCTAACTGATGTCTAAAAACACCGGCCAACAACATTCTGCTACTGCATTATCTGATTCGCTTTCTAAGTTATCGGCTGATGACGCTCACTCAAAAAACGATGTCAAAACCGCTGATAGCTTGGCTAATCCACCCAGACGACAATTTACCCGCCAGCGTCGGCAATTAACGGCTGGCGAGCGTAGACGATATGCGCACATGGCAAGTTTACATTTAATCAAGTTGCAACAGCGCTTACCTCCGCATGCGCGTATTGGCTTATATTATGATGGCTTTGGTGAGCTGCCCACTCAGCCACTGTTGGACTGGATTATACGTTCGAATTATCAGCCGTATCTGCCAGTGGTTGGTTCGCTAGGTCGTACTAGAAATGGTAATGATGATAAACGTCTGCGCTTTGTGCCTATTTATCAGTCGAAACTGCTGAATATACCGACGCGCATTCACAGCTTAGGTATGAATCAAAACCATCATCGCAGGTTATTATGGGCACGAGAGTTAGACGTCATTATCTGTCCATTAGTGGCGGTTGATAATAGCGGCAATCGTATGGGCATGGGTGGCGGTTTTTATGATACAACGCTTGGTAAAAGCCATCAGGCAGGGTTAAAAAAACCATTGAAAATTGGTTGGTGCTATGATTTTCAAGTGGTTGAGCAATTAGAACGTCAACCATGGGATGTACCATTGGATGGCATAATTACGCCAAGTGGCTTGAGGTGGTTTAAACGAAATCAGATTACAAGCCGCCATGACAAAGCATCTAGCGCTGATAGTGTTGATACGTACTTACGAGCATCGGGAGATGATGACGCTAGAGAGAAGCTCTACTACAGTCAAGAACAATCCTTCAACTCCGACGAATTAGCAAAGGTGGTTAATGAGAAACGCTTAAATGAGTTGCTGGCGCAAAGTGATGAGTTTTTGGCTAGTTTAACTGGTGAGATTGGGGATTTTGAAGATGACAATAAAGACCCATAAAGGATTTGCAAAGTCAACAATGAGCTACTTTCGCTCAAAACCACTAAGGGTAGTTTTTACTATCTTGTGGATCATTTTCGTCGGTCTTATTATCACGTTAGGTTTTAGCACAGATCCCTATTTACTTCACGTTCAGAATATTCCTCCTCCGCACCCCTATCCTATAGAATTAGTCGTTATATTAATAATGGCGATGCTGTTTCACTTAAGCCTACTGGTAACTATGGATGTATATATGGATAGTCGCTGGAAGTTCTTCGCTATGCTGTTGACTAGCATTTTATTTTTATTTGGTTTCGGTATGATGGCGATGCATGCACCGCCGTCATTAGGTGGAATGATTTTTTGGACATTCCTGTCATCTTTACTATTTTTATTGCTTTGCTTTCGGCAGGTCTGTTTATTTTTTTTAAGGCGATTTTTTCGTAGAGAATCAGTTTAATAACAAGGTAATTGATATTTTAAAGCTGGGTTAAAAATCTAGCCTACACCAAACTCTACTTAACTTTGATAGCTTTACAACACCATCGCCGCAATCCAGCCAAATACCAATAACGGAATATTGTAATGGATAAAGGTCGGTACCACACTGTCTTTGATATGGTCGTGCTGACCATCAACGTTTAGACCAGAGGTTGGTCCAAGCGTCGAGTCTGACGCAGGCGAACCGGCATCGCCAAGCGCGCCAGCTGTACCGATAATCGCCACGGTTGCTAAAGGTGAGAACCCTAAAGAGATACATAGTGGTACATAAATCGCCGCCAAAATAGGAATAGTTGAAAAAGACGAACCAATACCCATGGTCACAATCAAGCCAATGAGTAGCATAATAAACGCAGCCATCGCTTTATTACCTGCAAACAACGATGCCGCACCATCAACCAACGGCTGAATCTGTTCGGTCGCTTTCATCACTTCGGCAAAACCTTGGGCGGTAATCATAATAAAGCCAATCATCGCCATCAATTTGATACCGTCATTAAAAACGGTATCAGCATCACGCCATTTGACCACGCCGGTTGCCATAAAGACGCCAAAACCAAACATTGAGCCGAGTAATAATGAATCGGTATAGAGCTGTACGACAAAGGCTGTGACGATAGCAATTAGCGCGACGATGGTTTTCATTTTACTTTGCGTTTGGGCATCGGCAGCTGTTTTGCTTAACGCGTCTTTTTCTACTACCGCATCGCGAGCCTCTTTATCAATGGCTAATTGGGCATACTGGCGCGGCTTACGATAGCTGATAAATACCGCCACTAGCAAACCAACGAGCATACCAAGTGCCGGAATCGCCATAGCTTTGGTGACCGAAATATTCGATACATCAATACCGGCTTCACCGACGTTTTTAAGCATGATTTGATTAAGATAAATATCGCCAAAGCCATAAGGGATAAACATATAAGTGGTCACCAGACCAAAAGTAATCAGACAGGCAATTAGGCGTCTATCGATTTGCATGCGATTAAAGGCAAGCAATAAAGGCGGTACAAGCAGAGGAATAAAGGCGATATGAATCGGGATTAAGTTTTGGCTAAAGCAGCTCATGGTGACGAGCCCTGCAAACAGCATGTATTTAATCATGCCGCCTGCACCTATACCTGCCCCGCCAGCATCAATGCGTTTAATCACCGCCCCTGCCAAAGACTGCGGTAAGCCCGAATGCGCAATCGCTACCGCGAAAGCGCCCAATAAGGCATAAGACAACGCGATTTGCGCGCCATTACGGATACCTTCTTGAAAGGCATTCAAGGTATCGGTCATACCAAGACCCGCAATCAGCCCACCTGCCAGCGCGCCGATTAATAAACTGAGTACCACGTGTACCCGCGCCAAAGACAGGCCTAGCATGATGACTACCGCTAGTAGCACCGCATTGATGGTCATATTCTCGCCCCTTACCCTATGTTTTTTGGTCCGCTATTGACTATTGGCACGCTATTATCACATTGCCGACCTATTTATTTCGCCCTAGCGTTTTAACTCACACGTTAACCCATATAGTTGCTATTTGAACGGAGCGGTTAAGACGCGCGTCATTTTACCTGATTTTAGCTATAAATCCCACGCGCAAAACTGAGCAGACAGGAGCGACCCTGCAAATAAAGACGCAATATTGTCATGATTGTCATGACGGCTCGTCATATAGCCTTGCAATTTCATTTAGCAACACCATTTATCTAAACATGAACCACTAACTTGACTTTACAAGTCTGGTGAACGAGGAAGAATATATGAGTGAACATAAAATTGCCCAAGACAATATCGACATCGATGTCGACGTTTCATCTAACGTTGCTGATGATAAGGCGCTAAATACTTCATCTGACGATACCTTAGAAAACGTCTCGGCGTCTGAAACTATTCAAGACAGCGCTGAAGACATCGAAGCTGAAAACGTTAAGGCAAAAGATGGCGAAGAGAGTTATCTGCCGCTACTAGCATTGCGTGATGTGGTTGTTTATCCGCATATGCAAATTGCCTTATTTGTCGGCCGTGCGCCGTCGGTAAAAGCCGTGGAATTGGCACAAGCTGAGTATGGCAATAAAGTATTGGTCGTGGCGCAAAAAGACTCGCTAACCGAAGATATTGATCAAGATAACTTGTATCAGTACGGAACGGTGTGCCGCATCGTCAGCACTATGCCGCATGATAGCGATGAAAATTGCATCAAAGTATTGATCGAAGGTCAATACCGTGCGCGCGTTGATAATATTGAAAATCACGACGAGCTATTGATGGCAAGCTTTACGCGTGCTGATCTCGATATCAGCATGAGTGAGAGCCAACAAAAAAACACCATTCAAGCCTTAACGACGTTATTTGAAGGCTATGCCGATGCTCGTCTGCGTAATGCTCGTGAGCTAACTCGCGTGGCGAAACGCATCGATGATTTGCTTGAGCTGGTATATTTTATCTCAACCCGCGTGTCGATGGATTTGGATATTAAGCAGTCATTCTTAGAAGAAGACGATATCAAAACCCACATCAATACCTTGACCGAATATCTCGTTAAACAAAGCGCTGAGCAAAATATCGAGCAAGATATCCAAGATGCCGTTCGTCAGCAAATGGAAGACAATCAGCGCGAATACTTCTTAAACGAGAAGATGAAAGCCATCAAAAACGAGCTGTCAGATATGAATGACGGCGCGTTCGATGAAGATGATGTGGCTGAGCTTGAGCAGCGTTTAGAAGATGCTGACTTGCCAGAAGATGTGCGCAAAAAAGCCGAGCAAGAGCTGAAAAAACTTAAAATGATGCCGCCTGCATCGAGTGAATCATCAGTGGTGCGCAACTATATTGAATGGATTTTGGATACGCCGTGGAATGCGACGACCAAAGTGTCTATCAATTTAGATAAAGCGAAAACTGTCTTAGACGAAGACCATTATGGCTTGCAAGATGTGAAAGACCGCATCTTAGAATACCTTGCCGTACAATCGCGGGTGAAAAAACTGCGCGGTCCGATTCTTTGTTTAGTCGGTCCTCCGGGTGTCGGTAAGACCTCATTGGGTGAGTCAATTGCGCGCGCAACGGGTCGTAAGTTTGTACGTATGGCACTTGGTGGCGTCCGCGATGAAGCGGAAATCCGTGGTCATCGCCGTACTTATATCGGTGCGATGCCAGGTAAAATCGTTCAATCACTGGCGAAAGTCGAAGTTAAAAACCCGCTATTCTTATTAGACGAAATCGATAAAATGGCGCAAGACTTCCGCGGCGATCCAGCGTCAGCATTGCTTGAAGTATTAGACCCTTCACAGAACGATACCTTTAACGACCATTATTTAGATATGGACTTAGATTTATCGCAAGTGATGTTTATCTGTACCGCTAACAGCATGGATATTCCACCTGCCCTGCTTGACCGTATGGAAGTCATTCGTCTGCCGGGTTATACGGAAGAAGAAAAGGTCAATATCGCGCAGAAATACCTTGTACCAAAAGCGATTAAAAATAATGGCCTGAAAGAAGGTGAAATTGAAATCGTTGAAGCGGCATTGCACAGCATCGTGCGTAGCTATACGCGTGAAGCAGGTGTGCGTAACCTTGAGCGTGAAGTCAATAAAATCTGCCGTAAAGTGGTTCGCGGTTCGGTTGAAACCCATGGTGCACGTGCTCCGAAAAAAGCCGAACGTGAGCTGGTAGTAGTCGATGACAAAAACATCGATGACTATTTAGGTGTGCATCAGTACGACTACGGTCTAGCAGAAGAAGAGCCTGAGATTGGTCGCGTGACTGGGCTTGCTTGGACACAAGTCGGTGGCGAGCTATTAACCATCGAAGCGGTGGCGATGAAAGGTAAAGGCGAGCTGAGCTTTACAGGGTCACTCGGCGATGTAATGAAAGAGTCGATTCGTGCTGCCATGAGCGTAGTACGTGCCCGCGGTGACAGCTTAGGGATTGATTACGAGACCTTTAAAACTACTGACGTCCACGTGCATATGCCAGAAGGCGCGACCCCGAAAGACGGTCCATCGGCTGGTGGTGCGCTCACGACAGCGCTGGTCTCTGCCTTGACGGGCATTGCCATTCGTCCAGATATTGCGATGACAGGCGAGATTACCTTGCGCGGTAAAATCCTACGTATCGGTGGTCTCAAAGAGAAGCTGCTAGCTGCGCATCGCGGTGGCATCAAGCACGTCTTGATTCCAGCGACCAACGAGCGTGACTTGGCCGATATCCCTGATAATGTCAAAGAAGGATTGACCATCCAGCCAGTAGCGACGATTGATGAGATATTAAAAGTAGCATTGGTCAGTATGCCAGTGCCGCTGAAACCTGCCAAAGTGACGGTTGATAAAACCTCAGGCAAAGCGCTGCATAACTAATCTGATTAGTTACTAATCCAGTCTTACAAATTAAAGAGCCGCTCATCGTCATGATGGGCGGCTCTTTTTTGGCAATAATAAAAAACAATCTAGTTAAGACCTTGTGCTATATTTTAGACAAATGTTTATTTGGTAATAATTATGATTTTAAAACACTTGATTTTAAATCGTTTCGCTCTATGTGCATGTTCAGCTGTCTGGTTTTCAGTAAGTCTAATGGGTTGTCAGCCTAACGTTGTTCCGAGCATTATGACAACACTTCCTGTTCCCGACAAGATGACGTCTGCGCCAACACAGCAAACGCCAGCTATTAAAGGGCAGGCTCCAGAACCTACTAAAGCCACAACTCTGCAATGGGCAAGCCATTATCAGTGGCAATTGGCACACGTCAAAGATCAGAAAGGAAACCTTGTTAATATCGACACGGCTAATCCCATTACTTTAGCAGTCGCGCCCAGCTCATTAAGCTTATTTCAAGGCTGCCAGCATTTTTCAATCGACTTTGGGTGGATGGATGCGCCACCTTTTGAGTATGGTAGCGATCTTAGACAAAAACCCTCTGACTGTAAAAACACCCCTAGCAATAAAATGAATCAAGGCGATATAGAAGCGCTATTTCCTAAAAACGGCCTATTAAAATTAGGGATTACGCTGTCAGCAGTAGCAGAAAATAAGCTCGACAACATTCAAATGGCACCGAAAAATTTGATGATTAAAATCGAGAATGGCAATACATTAATATTCACAGGTAAGCCTCTAGCCTTTAGAAAACCAACGGGATTACCAATTGATAATGCATTACTAGAGCGTTACGATTGGCAGCTAAAGAGCGCCGTTCGTAATACTTTTGATGTTAATAGAAAGATTATATCTCGACAATCTATTGGTGATTTTTATCATCCAGAGTTTCCAGTATCGTTGATATTTAGAGGATATGATGATAGTCAATATGCGTCATTTAACTCAAACTGTAATGGCGTCGGTGGTCCATATATTTTGATGAGAGATTATACCTTGCTAGTTGGCTCAGGAATGCAAACCGTCATGGGCTGCGGCATCACTGGCAATAGAATTGAAAATGAGCTTTCTAAGCTGGTTAGTAACAGTAAAAGCACCCTGAGCTTAAGCCTACAGCCGTCTATTTCATCAGAATCTCAGTCAAAAAACCAAACCGATTTTCCGCGCTATAACCTATTGCAAACTTTTGATTCAGGCGAAACACTCATTTGGAAAAACGAAGTAAAGAAAATACCTTAGCCTCTATTCATTTTCATATTTTTTAAAAAGGATTTTACAATGCTCCTGCCAACTATAAAGCGCTCATTAACTATTATCAGCTTGTCTGTAGCAGTGGGATTAATGGGTTGCCAGTCGGCGCCATTGAATAGTACCCAGCAGACCACTATCGTCAACACACCTATTACTAAAGATAAATCTAACTTTACTGACCAGATAGTAATTAAAGAATCACAAGTAATGCAATGGGTAGCTCATTATGATTGGCAGTTGGCACAAGTGATTAATCAAAACGGTAACATAGTCGACATCGAAAATTTTGCACCGATTACCTTAGCAATAGAACCCAGTGCAGTCAGATTTTATCAAGGCTGTGAACAGTATATGATAGATTTTCAGTCGATGTCCGCGCCGCCTTATCCCTATTATTCTCATCTTGCTAAAGTACCCACAACTTGTCATGACGACAATAATACTGATACTGCAATTAAAGAGGATAATAGTATTCAATCGTTATTTGTTAAGTACGCACCTGTTAGGCTTAATTTTGAGTTATTGCCAACTTCGCATTTAACATCAGAATCAGCGCCAGTCGTCACACAAGCTGCCACTAAACGCTTGGCACTTAATATCGAAAACGGTAATCGCTTAATATTCTCAGGCACAGCCAAAGCGATACCTACTGCCACTGGATTGCCCATCACTAACGAGCTTTTGGAGAAATATCATTGGACGCTGGTGAGTGCCGTCAGTAATGCTTATGATAAAAAAGGGGAGTTAAATAGAAAACCTTTGGGCAATTTTTATCACCCTGATTACCCTATTTCAGCGAGCTTTGAGAGTTGGCCTAACAATCAATACGCATCCTTTAGCTCAGGCTGTAACGGCTCGCGCGCGCCCTATTTTTTACTCAATGATAATACTTTCAAAGTCGGCACCATCATCAGCACTGTAATGGGCTGCGGTGAGACAGGCAATAGAATCGAGTCCGCTTTGTTTGATTTGATGCGTGATAGCAGCAGTCAGCTAATGCTAAGTTTGCAGCCTTCACAACCGCTATCGCCAACAGCAGACAATCAAACTGATATGCCTCGTTATAATTTATTGCAAACGATGGCAACAGGCGAAACCCTCATTTGGCAAAACGAAGTAAAGAAAACGCTGTAAACCTTTTTCAAACGCATACGTTATTTACATTTATTAACTGATTGTTGCGCATTTGATGAATAGTTATATTTAAACCTTAGCTATACTGATTGCGACATTGAGCAATGTTTGAGTATTTTGATAAATAACAGAAATTTATCACAACAAATAAATATAAATGGAGATAATAATGAATAAGACGATGCTTGCAAGTGCGCTATTATGTGGTTCAGCTCTAGCGATGACAGGTTGCCAAACCGTCAAAGGTCAAATGCAAACGGGCAATCCACTTAACCAACCTGCGTTGAAATCTACCATCAATGCAGTCGCTGGTAATAAAAACGAAGTGGGTCAAGTATTTTTACGCCCAGTCGATGGCGGTGTCCAAGTTTACGGTAAGCTAATGAATTTGCAGCCCGGCAAGACTGTGGCATTGCACATTCATGAAACCGGTAGCTGTGCCGATATGGGTAAAGCGGCTGGTGGTCACTTTAATCCAGACAAAAAACCGCACTCTCATCCTGATGATATGAATGGTCATCCAGGAGATTTGCCGAACTTAACCGCCGATGCGAATGGCGTTGCTACTATCAACTATGTGAATAAGAAAATCTCTGCCGCTGATGCAGGTAAATACAGTGTTAACCGTCTAGCCTTTATCGTCCATAGCGGTGCTGATGATTATAAGAGCCAGCCTGCTGGTAACGCAGGCGATCGCGTTGCTTGCGGTATCATCGAAAAGAACTGATAGCCCAAAAGTTAATAGCAAAAAACCTCTTAGATTATCTAAGAGGTTTTTTATGGTTTAAAGATAAGGTGATTAAAGAGGTTTACTCTTCTACCCACTCGCCATTACGCCAGTACACGCCCCAACGGGTGGCTTTGCCGTTTTTCTCAGAGCCAATATACTGCTCTTTTTTCTTCCGTGACCAACGTAGAATGGTTGGATTGCCATCTGGGTCTTCGTCTGGACCTGCAAACAGATACTGGAACTTATCTTCCATCTTATCTTTGATTTCGCGTAGCTCAGCCAGCTTTGGTGGACGGGTCTCGCGTACTTTTGGGAACTTAGACGCCGCTAAGAACATTCCAGCCGCTCCTTCACGCAAGATAAAGTAATCATCATGTTTGGTCGATTTTAGCTCCGGCATATGGATTGGCTCCATACGTGGCGGTGCCGCTTCACCGGTTTTAAGCACCTTACGGGTATTGTCACATTTCTGACAAGCAAAGTATGGCCCAAAACGTCCGGTTTTTAGTTCCATCTGTCCATCGCATTTATCACAGTCGATGGTTGGCGCATCTGAACCCGGTACTTCAAACTTACCTTCTTCTAGGATATAGCCGTCGCAATCAGGATTATTACCACAGATGTGCAGCTTTAGACCACCATCGACGATATAGCCATTCATCGCCGTTCCGCATTTCGGACAGCGTTTTTTCTCCATCAAATCTTTAACTTCGGCTGCTTCATCATCGCTGTCGCCATCATCAAGATTGGCAAACGCTTCGACTGGCATCAAGTTCTTGGTACCTTTGCAGCGCTCTTTTGGCGGTAAATTATAGCCAGTACAGCCTAAGAATACACCCGTTGAGCCGGTACGTAGTTGCATCGGACGATCGCAAATATCGCAATGGACGTCTGGCACATCGGTTGGATCATTCGGACGCATACCATCTTTTTCTTTGGCACGATCTAGAGTCTTTTTAAAGTCGCCATAAAAGTTATCGAGGACATCTTTCCAGTCGGTATCGCCTTCAGCAACATGGTCAAGCTTGTCTTCTAGCGCAGCGGTAAAGGTATAATCCATCAAATCTGGGAAACTTGCCGTCAATCTGTCGGTGACAATATCGCCCATTTTTTCAGCAAATAAACGTTTATTTTCAAGCTTCACATAACCGCGATCTTGAATGGTTGAGATGATAGACGCATAAGTCGAAGGTCGACCGATGCCTTTTTTCTCAAGCTCTTTGACAAGGCTTGCCTCTGTGTAACGCGGTGGCGGCTTGGTAAAGTGTTGACTCGGATCGAGCTTATCGAGCGTTAACTTATCACCTTGTTTGACATCAGGTAATAAAGTATCGTCAGTCTTCGCTGGTGGCATGACTTTAGTAAAGCCATCAAACACTAGGGTGCGACCGCGTGCTTTTAGCTCGACATCGCCGGCAGCGACAAATAGATTCACGGATAAGTATTTCGCAGGCGTCATCTGACAAGCGACAAACTGACGCCAAATCAGCTCATATAGACGAATGGCATCACGCTCAACGCCTTTTAACTGCGTCGATTTCATATTGACGTTAGACGGACGAATCGCCTCATGCGCCTCTTGTGCGCCTTGCTTATTGCCATAGAAGTTTGGCTTTTCTGGCACGTATTTGTTGCCATAACTGTCTTCGATATAGCCACGTACGGCGGCTAATGCATCACCAGACAAGAAAGTCGAATCGGTACGCATATAAGTAATATGACCAGCTTCGTATAAACGCTGCGCCAAAATCATGGTTTTCTTAACTGAAAAGCCCAAGCGCGTACTGGCAGCTTGCTGCAATGTCGAGGTGATAAACGGCGCACTCGGACGCGACTGCGTTGGCTTCTCTTCGCGCTCTTTCACGATAAAGTCGTTTGAATTAAGAACTTCTAGGACTTTATCGGTCTGCTCTTTATTAACAAGCTTTAGCGTTTTGCCGTCTTGCTTGGTTGCCTCTAGACGAATCGCAATGTGCTCAGCGTCTGCCGCTTTCTTGGCTTTACTATCAGCAACATGAGTATCGGCGTGAATCTGCCAGTATTCTTCTGGAATAAAGGCGCGAATCTCATGCTCACGCTCGACGACCAAACGCATGGCGACCGACTGCACGCGACCAGCTGACAGACCGCGAGCGACTTTTTGCCAAAGTAGCGGCGATACCATAAAACCAACGACGCGGTCTAAAAAGCGCCGCGCTTGCTGCGCGTTCACGCGGTCAATATCGAGCTTTGAGGGCTGTTTAAAGGCATTTTGAATGGCGGATTTAGTAATCTCATTAAAGACCACGCGCTCATATTTACTGTCTGCGCCGCCGATGACTTCTTTGAGATGCCAAGCAATCGCTTCCCCTTCTCTATCCATATCCGTTGCTAGATAGATTTTGTCAGCGTCTTTGGCGAGGGCTTTTAGCTCTTTGATAACCTTGGTCTTATTAGGCAATACCTCATAGACAGCCGCCCAGTCATGTTCTGGGTCGACGCCCATGCGCCGTACCAATGCCTGCTGGGTTTTTTCTTCTTTGCTTAGGCTGTCATCTTTTTTACTCGCGGCTGGCTTCTTCGCGCTTTTGCTCGCGCCCACTGGCAAATCACGGACATGACCGATACTTGAGCGGACGATAAAGTCGTCGCCTAAGTATTTATTAATGGTTTTTGCCTTGGCGGGTGATTCTACAATCACCAAAGACTTGCCTTTGGGTTGGTCTTTTGCCGTGGCTGGGCTTTTTTTGGTTGCGGTTTTTGCCATAAGTGACGACACCATAATAAGTAAATTAAAATAAGGATAAACTCGGCAGCTGGCAATTTATAATAGTTAGTTATAATGGCTCAGCGAATTATTGTAGTAATGGCGGCCGATAAAAACGGTTATAAAACAAACAATAACCATAACGCATAGATACAGTTATAAAGACGTTACACTGCAAAGCGTTAAGCTGTCAACTTAAAATGACTGAGAGTTTGCCAAAAGGACTTGCATATTGCCTCTTTATGGAGACGAAAAAATTTTTTACTAGCACCGTGCGTTTTTTATGCCGACTTTTGCATCTGTAATGCCCATTTCTCAAGGTTCTCTTTCATGATTAATAAGTCGCTTTCAATCGTTTGCTGCTGATAAGCAGGATTGGTCGCCGGACGCACATAAGCAATATCTTCCCAATAAATAACAATGCTATTCGACTTCACCAATAACGCTTTCACAAATGGCTCGATGCTGGCTGGCAGCGCTAAAGGTTCTTTATCCAAGCTAAAATTGGCTTGTACAGGTAAGCTATTGTTTAAGCTGTTGTTGTCGCTGCTATTGTTATCACTACTGCTGGCGTTACTTGCCGGACGCCATTGTCCATCTAACACCTGATAGCGAGTTAATGGCAGTTTGACATTATCGAGCACCAAACCATATTGCCCAATCATGCCGCGACCATACTCATTGTCACGGCCTTTTACCCAATCAGGGCAAGTAACTAACTTGGGATTGAGCTGCAAACGGCGCGCCGTCATACGCAGCTTATCCAAACGCTGGTCGATACCGCTAGGTTTGAGCGCCATCATACTCCCTAATACAAATAGTACAATGGCGATCGCAATCCACATTCCCATAACAGTCTGACCTTTTAACAAAATTAATGGTGTGCTAGTGATTAAAACGTGCTGAATAATCTATCAGCGTGGCTCTTTATATAACAGCTTAAATATAAACGGCGACTATCTAGTCGCTTATAATGAGCGTAAACCTTTAAAAAACAAACGCTCGTAAATACTATCTTCTATAAAGGGCTAGTTGCTAGGCACACCTGACATTTACCAACGCCTTGCTATTTATAGTGGCATATCAAATACTTAGTACATAAAACCACTGATTCGATAACAAGATGCAAAAAGTTGGTCGCCTAAAAAGGTGCTATGATAAACCATAATTTTAAGCGCGCGCAGGTTTATTATGAATTATCTTCTTAAACAAAACTCATCGACTGCTGCATCAGTAAGTAAAGGTGTCGGCAAACTTATGGGTAAATCTGGGCTGACCATCTCGCTAGTAGGCGTAGCTTTACTGACTTTATCGGGCTGCGCGACCACCCAAAGTCTGACGCCTGAACAATGCCAAAATAGCAATTGGCAAGAAGTCGGTTATGTCGATGGACTTCATGGACGCTCAGGTGCTTACTTTGGCAATTATACCAATCAATGCGCAAGTGTCGTTGGCGCAACGCCAAACCGCATATTGTGGGAGCAAGGTCGTCAGCAAGGACTAAAAAACTACTGTACCGAGCTCAATGCCTATAAACTTGGCCGCGAAGGTTATGATTGGCAGCCAGTTTGTCCGCTCGAAGGCATCGAAAAACTTGAGGAAGCCTACGCACAAGGACGCTACTATTATATGCGTCAGCGCGACCTTGATTATCTGCGCTCGCCGTATCCGTTCGGTTATGGACCTGGACGCTTTGGCTATGGTTATCGCCCGTTTGGTTATGCTTGGTAATTACTATGATTAATGCTCGCTATAGCCAAGACCACTTAAAAGTGTTATAAGCTAATTATCAAATTCAATTGTTATTATAAAGACCATGACTTACTCACTAGATTTTCGCAAACAAGTATTAAAAAGCTTAGACGAGGGTATGACCTTTGCCGGGGCGGCTGAATTCTATAATCTCAGCCCAACCACCATACAAAACTGGAAGAGACGTGTTCAGAGCAAAGCAACCAGGCAAACCAAACCCTATAAAATACCAGATGACGTGCTACTTAATGATGTCAAAGAACATCCTGATGATTACCAGTATGAGCGAGCACGTCGTTTAAACTGTAGTAAAACAGGCATTTATCATGCCCTAAAGCGCCTAGGTATCAGTCAAAAAAAAGACATTAGAGCATCCAAAAGCGTGCCCAATAAAAAGAGCGGCGTATCAGGGAAAGCTTGATAGCTTTACGCAGCAAGGCTATCCCATTGTTTATATGGACGAAAGCGGCTTTGAGCACGAGACCATTCGCTCTCATGGTTATGCACCGATTGGTAAGCCTTGTATCGATAGCTACAACTGGCAAGGTAAAAAGCGAACCAACGTTATCGGTGCTCTCTATGAAAAGATGCTGTTTGCACTAGATTACTTTAAGCACAACATTAACAGCAGCATATTCTACGAATGGTGCAAACAAACCCTAATCCCAAGTCTTAAAACCAAATGCGTGATTTTGATGGATAATGCTCGATTTCATAAGAGTAAGCGTATTCAAAAGCTACTTAATAGACATGGTCATCGTATTTTATGGTTGCCGCCGTACAGCCCAGACCTAAACCCTATCGAAAAGAAATGGGCACAGGTGAAGTTTCTGCGGCAAGGCTGGATGCAAAATGACTTATCTAAATTATTTTATGATATTTATCCTGGTCATAACAATTTTATTTTAAACTGACTATATATAGTCAAAATATCCTGAAAGCGCGACGGTATTGCTGATACCAATTTTTTGTAGCCTCTGTCTGCGTAGGCACAGCAAGCAAGAAAAATTGATATCAGCAGTGCGTGATGTATCGATATTACTTTTCACTCACTATATCACCCACCGAATGCCATACAGTCTACTAAATTGGCTTAAGGGTTGCTAAAAAAAGATAACCTCGCAAGGTTGCCCAAGCGAGGCGGGAGAGAAAGTTTATTATTTTAATTATTCTTGTTATTGTCGTGGTTATTTTCTTATTACTAAGCTTACTTATTTATCTTGCTAGCTTATTGTTTTAAAAACTATTTTTACTGCTCAACTGTATTAATCAGTCGTTTAAACCTTACTCGTTAACAAAAGCCACCTTCGTTAATCCTGCTTGACTGGCTGCCGCTAATACTTGCGCCACGGTATCATACCTACTTTCTTTATCGGCACGCAGCTGGATAGAAGGATCCTTGCCATTCGCCGACTGTTCTTGCAGACGCACTTCTAATGCTTCTATACTGATAGGCTTGTCATCCCAAAACAAACCTGCATCTTTATCGATGCTAATTTGAATCGCCTCGGGCGGTGTTTCATTGACCTCGGCACTGGTTTTCGGTAAATCCAATGGCACCGTTGGATTCAGTACGGTCGCTGTCAATAAAAAGATAATCATCAATACCAGCATGATATCGATAAGCGGAATAAGATTCATCTCATTCATGCTTTGACTGTCATCGTCACCCAATTGAAATGCCATAATTGTTCTCAATACCGTTAATTGTCGTCTTTGCTGCTCGTGCTTTTTTGGCTTATTATCTCTACTGAACCATCACTACAACTGCGATGGTGCGGATTTATGATAATGCTCAGCTTGTTTATCTGCATTTGACTGCTTCGTTAACTGCGTTACTTGATTAGTAGTATCACGTTGGACTGCTGGCTTTTGAATTGGCGCTTGTTGCACTGCAGCAAGCTCGCTAGATTGTGCCAATAAATCATGCGCTCTATCATTGGCGTGATACATGACGCGGCGATTGATACGTATCGCAAGGTTATAAAACACCACCGCCGGAATCGCAACAGCAATCCCTAAACCAGTCATAATAAGAGCCTCACCGACAGGTCCTGCGACTTGTCCTAATCCTGCCTGACCACTGACACCGATATTATGCAGCGCATGGAAAATACCCCAGACCGTGCCAAACAGACCGATAAACGGCGCGATTGCTGCTGTCGTACCAAGTATCGGCAAACCGCGCTCACTGGCAAAACGATAGCGACCGATATGCTTGAGTAACGTCTGCTCAATCACCAAACGCCGAGACGCGGCATCGCTTTCAACCAAACTGACCTGCTTACTATGAATCTGCGCACTCAAATCATCGGCGACGCTAGCTGCCAGTTTGCGACTTTGCAATATGCGAATGATACCCGTCACCCAAGAGGCAATAGATAAAACAAGAAGCAAAAAGAATAAGGTTCTGGTCACCATATCGCTATATTGCCAGTAGGTTGTAAAGTCCATATCAGACTCCTTAATGTGGGATGTCGTTACTTGTCATTTTATGATTGTTAGCAGTACGAGTTTTGATAACTATTTTCGTACATCGTTGCTATATTTCGCTGTGTTTCACTATATTTTGTATGTGTCGGTTGTTTTATATCTGCTTGTATAAATGCGCTTTTCTACACCCAGTCTTTTATATTTAAGGAACCGCATAGGCAATTGGCAGGGTGACATTGCCGACCACTGGCGCGCCGTTTTTGGTAAAGGGTTTGAATTTACCTGAACGCACTTGGCGCTGTGCTTCTTTATCTAACAGCGGATTTCCTGACGATTGGGCCACACGTATGCTATCGATACCGCCTTGTTTATTGACTCTTAATACCAACACCACGTTGAGCGTATCTCCCGAACGGGCGCGGCGAGCGGCGCGGTCAGGAAAGCTAAAGTTTGGCGCCGATGCCCAGTTCGCAGCACTGGCGGTAAAATTGACAGGCTCATTACTTGCCGCAGCCGCAGCTTTGGCTGCAGCCTCTGCTTTTGCTCGAGCAGCGGCTTCCGCTTCTCTTTCAGCCTTTGCCTGCGCTGCTTTTTGCGCCGCCTCTTTAGCGGCATTGGCGTCTGCCTGCGCTTGAGCGTCACGAGCCGCTTGCGCCTGCGCTTCTTGCAGCGCTTTTGCTTGCGCTTGTCTTTCCGCTTGTTGCGCTGTCTTTTCTGCCTGCGCAGCTATTATACGGCGCTGTTCGTCAGCGACTGACTTATCAATAACTGGTGGCTTGTCTTCTATTTTTTTCTTTACAGGTGGTTCTTTTATAGGCGGCGTCTGTACAGGTTTTTCTTTCTGAACGATTGGTTCTTCTTCTCTTACCACTGGATCTACTGGCGTAACCGCTTTCATTTTTTGTTGCGTTTTTGGTTCAGGCTTGGGTTCGGGTTTAGACGTTGGTATAGATTCAGCTTTACTTTGCGGCACTTCCTCTACCTCAGTAACCACGTTTTCGATGGGTTGAGTAGGTAATGTGACCATTTGGATTTCAAGCGGCGGCGTCTCTTTAATGGACTCATCTTTAAGCGTAGGCGCTTTGATGATCACCAAAGCGATTGCGGTAAGCAGGTGTAGCCCGACCACTAAAATAATAGCGATAAGTATCAATCTAAGTGGTGGCGCCTCTAAATCCGTTGAACTCATAACACCCTAACATTTAACCGTTATAGAATAGCGTAGATAATAATGCAAACGATAACTATTATCAATAGTAAATTATTAATCTCTCCATTTTTTTACTGCCTATCTTAAGCAAAGTTCTTGAGCAAAGTTGTTTAAAACTAAAAATTTAATGAATGAAAAGTCAGTTAATAAAAACCATTATCGTTAATATTGATAATAAGTCTCAATTACTTTATTATGGCAATTGTTTTTATAGTGAAAATAGCAAATGATCGTAAAACTTTAATTATAAAGCCGCTATTTTTTATCATTATTCTGCTGTTTTTTTAGCATTCTTATAACAATACCAACCAAACCTTTGATATACCGAGTTATTTATGACTACTACTTTATGTTCTAATCGTACCGCAAGCCTCCTTGTTAAACGTCCATTATTGACCGCCATGATGACCGCGTTCATTGCTAGTGTTGGCTTAGCAGGTTGTAGTTCGCCTGATTCAAGTGATAATGAGATAACAGAAACCAAAGCTGAAAACCAAACGGCTGATGCGGCCTCGAATGTAGCTGAAAATGACAACGTTTCTGTTGCGACCATCGCAGTTGATACGGTAAAAGGTAAAGTCGATTTGGCCATGAATCCATCACCATTGGTCGTTTATGATATGACCTTGATGCAAGATTTGGCGGCGCTTGACGTAGCGGTTGACGGTATGCCAAGTGGGCTACTTTTAGATAACTTACAGTCAAAAGTACATCCGGATCCTAAAGAAGTCGGCACGGTATTTGAGCCTGATCTTGAAGCGTTGAACGCCATGCAGCCGCAAGCAATTTTGATCGGCTCGCGTATGGCAGAAAAATACAATGAGCTATCGAGTATCGCACCCACGCTGGATATGAGCATTGATACGGCAAATATTTATGAGTCAAGCAAGCAGCGCTTACACGATTTGGGTGCGTTATTTGGCAAAAGCGATCAAGCAGTAAAATTGCAAGGCAATATTGACACGCTGATTGACGAGACCAAAGCCTTAACCAAAGAAAATAAAGGCAAAGGCTTGGTGGTTATGGTCAATGGCAATAAACTGTCAGCCTATGGTGATAAGTCGCGTTATGGTTTTATTCACAGCGTATTAGATATTCCAATGGCAGATGATAAAATCACTGATGCGCGTCACGGTCAGCCTATCTCATTTGAATACATACAAAAGACCAATCCAGATTGGTTGTTCGTCGTCGATCGTAGCGCTGCAATCGGTGAAGATGGTGCGGGTGCCAAAGCCGTATTGGACAACCCACTGGTGGCGCAAACCACTGCGTGGGATAAAGCCCAGGTAGTGTATCTAAGCCCAGACTCTTACTTAGCCTTTGGTGGTTATTATCAGTGGCTACAGGATTTAACGACGATTAAAAACGCCTTTACTAAGGCAAAATAAATTTTGACGCTATACAAGATACAAGTAGCAGCTGTTGCTTATGACAGTTGCTATCCATAAAATTTTTCACACCCTATTCGTAAGCCAGTAGCCGTTATGCCATTATTTTCACCTCGTGCTCAAGCCAGCGTTAAAACCAGCTCTACTCTGCCAGCTGCGCCATCAAGCTGGCAGCCGAGTGCAAGTAGTGGCAGCCGCTACGCCCGTGATAAAAAGCGCCGCGCTGCGATACCGCCGTGGTTAATAAACACAGCCAGCCTCATTATTATGGGGCTTTTGGTGTTATTAAGCTTATCCATTGGGGTGGCAGATTTTTCGTGGTCAGGTATTTTGCAAAGCCTTATCAGTCAAAGCGCCAACTCTGATAGCTCATTAATGTTGGTGAGCCGTATTCCGCGCACCGTTGCCATTATTTTGACGGGTATCGCGATGGCGGTGGCTGGGATGATTATTCAAGTGGTGCTGAAAAACCGCTTTGTGGAACCCTCGATGGTTGGGGCAACCCAAAGCGCCGCATTGGGATTACTGGTAGTCAGTTTATTGTTCCCAGCCAGCGCGCTACTGGTCAAAATGGGTGTCGCAACCATTGCGGCAGTCGCGGGCATGATGCTCTTTATGCTGCTGATACATCGCGTTCCGCCGACGGATTTTTTGATGATTCCACTGATTGGTATTGTCTTTGGTGGCATTATCGAGGCGATAACCACTTTTATCGCCTACCAAACGGAATCGCTACAGATGCTTAGCGTTTGGCAATTTGGCGACTTCTCTTCGGTATTAGCTGGACGTTACGAGCTGCTTTGGTTGACGGGCGCACTGTGCGTGCTGGCTTATATTATCGCTGATAAACTGACCATCGTTGGTTTAGGCGACAATATCGCGCTAAACTTGGGGATTAGTAAACGGCAAGTGACGTGGCTTGGCGTTGGCATGGTGGCGATGATGAGCGCTGTCGTCGTCGTAACCGTTGGTATGATTCCCTTTATCGGTTTGGTCGTACCCAATATCGTTAGCCGCATCATGGGCGATAAATTACGTCGCAGCTTGCCTGCAGTCGCGCTCTTGGGCGCATCAGCCGTGCTACTTTGTGATATTATCGGGCGCTCCATTCGTTATCCTTTTGAAGTGCCTGTGGCGACAGTTTTTGGTGTGGTCGGCACGGTGATATTTTTATGGTTGTTATTACGTGCGCCTGCTGAGCAATAAGCCCTAGCGCAATCTTGTCGCTGCCTGATTATTAACAATTTTCTTAATTTATTCGTCCTGTTGTCTGATTAGATAAGCTTGGCGTTGTTACTATTGAAGGTAGCATAGTAGGATTTATTCATGTTCTCATCGTCTAAGCATAACTTTATAAATGACAATTCTACCAAGACTGGCTCGGCAAAAAAGAGCGCTCTAGCAAATGCTACTTTAGAAAATGACAGCCTTGAAGATACCTCTACTCAAAACCCTTTAGCAAAACTTTGGACCTTTATCGCCAGTCATCCAAAATCCATTGCCGCGATTATCTTACTTATCTCAATGACACTGTTTTTGACACTTAACGTCAACGGCTATTGGGACTTTGCCCTGCCATTACGCGGTAAAAAATTACTGGCGCTAATGGTCGTCGGTTATGCCATCGGCGTATCGACCCTGCTCTTTCAAACCTTAACCCACAATCCTATTTTGACACCCTCCTTATTGGGCTTTGACTCACTGTATGTGTTATTACAAAGCTTATTGGTGTTCTTTTTAGGCGCAATTAGTTTTACCAGCATCAACCCCATTACCAAATTTACCCTTGAAATCGTCCTCATGTTTGGCGCGTCGTTATTGTTGTTTCGACTGTTGTTTTCAAAAAGCAGTCAGGATTTAACGCGGCTGATACTGGTAGGCGTTATTTTTGGCGTGTTGTTTCGCAGCTTATCAGCGCTGGTTGCACGGCTCATTAACCCCGATGACTTCGTGGTAGTCCAATCGGCCAGTTACGCGCAGTTTAATACGGTTAATCCGCAGCTTTTGGGCATTAGCTTTGTTATTTGCGTCATCAGTGCGCTATTTATCTGGCGCTGGCGCTATCAATGCGATGTCTTGATGCTGGGCAAACCACAAGCAATTAACCTTGGTATCAACTATCAACGCCTCGCCTTTGTGCTATTAACGGTCATTGCGGTATTAGTCGCTACGGCAACCGCCTTGGTCGGTCCGGTAACTTTTTTTGGCTTACTGGTCTGCGCATTGACCAATCGTATCGCGCGCCATATGTATCACAGTGAGCGTCTGATATTGGTCAGCTTGGTGGCGATGATTTGCTTGGTCCTCGGTCAAACTATATTTGAGCAAGTACTCGGCATGGCGGGTGTATTGTCAGTAGTAATTGAATTGGCAGGCGGCTTGGTATTTTTATTACTCATATTTATGACCTATCGCCGCTAATGATGACTTTTTAAAACGCAACGGTTAAATTTTTCTAAAAACAAGAACTGCTATGATTAAAGTAAATAATGTCTCCCACCATATTGGCAAACAGCAAATCCTGCATGACATCAGCCTGTCTTTACCGCCCTCGCAAGTGATTGCCTTAATAGGGCCAAATGGTGCGGGTAAATCGACGCTGTTTTCGGTGATGTCGCGCTTGCAACCGTTACAATCAGGGCAGGTCAGTTTCGTTATAGGGAATGAGGAGCATGACATTGTCAGCTGTCATGCACGAACGCTGTCTAAGACCGTAGCCATGCTTGGGCAAGACAACCAAGTACAAGGTCGGTTGCGTGTGCATGAGCTGCTGATGTTTGGGCGCTATCCTTATCATCAAGGACAACCAACGGCTGATGATCAGCAAAAAGTGCAGGAAATTATCGAACGCTTTGAGCTTGAGCCGTTAGCCGAGCGCTTTTTATCGACGCTCTCTGGGGGTCAACGTCAACGCGTGCTGATTGCGATGATTGTCTGCCAAGATACACCGTACCTACTCCTTGATGAACCGCTCAACAATCTAGATATGTACCATGCTGGCCGTCTGATGCGTGAGCTGCGCGAATTGAGTCATACTGAGCAAAAAACCGTGGTGATTGTCTTGCACGACATCAATCAAGCGGCGCAATTTGCCGATACGGTAGTGACGATGAAAGAGGGTCGCGTACTGGCAACCGGTGCGCCTGTTGATGTACTCACGCATGAAACCATGAAAGAGCTATACAAAGTCGATGTGACTGTCCTTAACCATCAAGGCCGACCCGTGATTGTCGATACGGTTTAAGTACGGGGTGTTTTATAACTGTTTTTTAATAGCTAGTTTTCCGTAATGGTTTGAAAATTTATTTTTAATGGTCAATTTTTGCTTTAATCGGCTTTGACGAGCTTTGACCCATAAATACACACCGGTAGCGGACAAAACTGCCACGGCCAACCCTATCATTGCTAAAAATATTTGATACAGTAAATGAGCGTTACCCTGTCCAATATGTCCCATATGTAAGGTTGAGCACCATTGGTCGATTTTATTACCAAATACGCTTTGATAACCGAAATTAACCTTTTCAACTTTGCCAGTCGCCGCAGACACTGTGATAGACGAGGCACCACCGTGAGTGCCGACATCTTTGTCGGTTTTAAAACGCATTTGCCATTGCTCCTCCTCTGTAAGCCTGCGGATACCCAATGTCTGCTGTACGGTTACGCCATTTTTTTGCGCAGCAATATGCGCTTGCTCAGTTAAATACGCAATACTATTCGCTTTATTAACAAAGGTATTACTACCCGTTTCAGTGCTCATTGGTGCAACGGCTGACATAGCCTGCTCGCTCGATTTATCTGTTGTCTTTGACTTGCCTTTTTCTTCTCTTTTACCCTCTCTGCCTTCAAATCCAACTACTGCTTGCATCACGGGTTGATACACCGATTTTAAATTAAAACCGACACTCGACCACGCAATGACAAATAGCATCAGCCACAACCATAAACCAAAAGCGTGATGCAAATCATAATTGAGCTTAAAGGTATTGGTTTTGCGGCGGATTTTCCACGCCGGTAGCCAGCGCTTAATAAAAGACGCACGTTTTTTAGGCGTAGTTTTAGGTACAGTTTTCTGCAATGCTTTTTTACCGTTAATAGCTCTAGGAAAGGTCAAGTAAAAGCCAATAAAGCAGTTAATCGTCCAAATAAGGGCAATCAAACCTAGCAGCAGCTTACCAATATCGCCGAGCAATAAATCACGGTGCAACCAAAACACCTTCCACATGGTATTACGCCATGCCCACGCGTCTTTATCACGCGTTCCTACGATATCGCCGTTATAAGGATTGACATAAACCTCTTGAAACGGGGCTTTAGGCTGATCTGTAGCGCTTTGACCTCTAGCTCTATCGACCGAGAATACCGCAGATTTATTCGCTTCTAATAATGTTGGCATACTAGAAAAATTGTACTCTGGATAGGCGGTGATCACCTTGTCGTGCAGGGTTGCAATAGGAAGCTGTGGCCCATCTTGCCGCTCAATTTGAGCCAATTTATAATTAAACACATCATCCAACTCGGCATGGAAAGCCAATAACGAGCCAGTAATGCCAGCCATGATTAAAAAGCCTGCCATCACAAGCCCAGTATAACGATGAATCCATAGACAAATACGGCGTATATTCGATGCAAAAGAAGATAATGAAAGTGAAGTCATGAGTGCTGATTCTTTATGAATATATAGGATTAATGGGGCTACAGCCGAAGCGTAATGTTTAAAAAGAAAGTTTGAGTGCCAAAAAATAGCGATAAAAAAGCCAGCTCTTTTTTATAAAAAGCTGGCTCTATTGCGACTAGAAAATAAATACAGGGTTAAAACTGATAGGTTAAAGAAGCTTTGATATTACGACCTGGCTCGAAGTCAGTAGCAACATCATCAATCGGGTTTAGGCGAGATGAGTGGCTAGCATAAGCTTCATCGAAAAGATTGTAAACGCCAACCGTCGCTTTTAGTCCTTCAATTTGTTTTGGCGAATAGTTCATAAATATATCATGAACGTCATAGCTTGGTTTTTCAATATCATTCGCGCTAGTATTTGGCATTACTGAAGCGACATAGGTACTGCGCCAGCCAATATCTGTGGTCTCCGTTGGACTATAAGCCAAATTGACCATATATTTATCACCCGACTCTGAGCTGCTTCCGGTCACTGATGGAATACTATAGCCTGTTTTGTCGCCTTTACTGCGCGCTCGCGAATAGCTCAAACCCATACTAAAGTTATTCATTTTATAATCAGCGGCGAGCTCAACGCCTTTAATTTTAAAATCTTCATCTTTATTGATGACACCTTGGCAATCGCCACCTGGTTGTCCATTTGCACAGTTCAAGCCCGGTCTTGTCCCACCTGATCTCACAAACTCAATATAGTTTTCGATATCGGTTTCAAAATATTTACCGCTTAGTTGCAGGGCATCACCGGCGACCGTTAGGTCACGTAAGGTTGTAACGATTCCCACTTCAGCGTTAGACCCTTCTTCTGCTTTTAAGTCATTATTAACGTACGTTTTATCACCGTCCGAATTAAAGATGGTTTGGCTTAAATCAGGACCATTAAATAACTGTGTGTAGCTAGCGAATACTTGCGTTAGTGGTGCAATCTCATAGCTTGCAGCAAGTGCACCGACGACATTGTCATAGGTTTTGCCACCAGAAATAAACTCAGGAGATTTGTAGCGGTCATAACGCACGCCTGGCGTTAAGCTAAACTTGCCCATTTGCCATTGGTCTTCTAGATAAACAGAGGTGTTTGTTGCCTCGTCTGACCCTGTTTTAACGAAGTCGCGCTCCATCTCCGATTCTTTTTTGTAGTGCTCAATCCCAGAGATGAGCTTGTGCGTGCCAACATTCGTAGCAATGTCACTGGTGTTTTGGATTTTTGCGCCTGTGGTTTGAACTTGCGCGTTAAAATCAAAACCTGGATCATTGATATAATCAGAATCGCGCAAAATACGGGTTTTAGTCTGATACACATTGGTATCTATATCAATCAGCGGATTGCTAGGATTAAACTTATAATCAATACCATAAGTATCGCGCTTCACCTGTTGCGGAATTGGTGGCTCAGAGCGACTCGGAAAATCTGGACGGAATGGGAAAATCCCTTCTTTCTCAGTACGGCTAAAGCTTGCACCTACATGATGGTCATTACCAACATAAGCACCGGCTTTTAATAAGAAGCTCTCGCTCTCACTGTCTTCAAACAACTCACGGCCTTCACCGTCTTCACCCGAGCTGGTATCACGCTTGCCATAATAAGCCAATAAATCGACATTATCAGATGGTGCGCCAAAAACTGTGGCTGACGTCAGTAGCTCATCATTATTACTGGCATAACCTGCTTTTAGCTTGGCACCAATCTTTTGACCAGGTTTAAGTAAGTCAGCGGCATCGACCGTTTTAAAAGCAACCGCGCCGCCAAGTGCATCATTACCGAGCGTGACAGAATTGTTACCCACTGCCACATCCGCTTGTTTGAGCAAATCAGGATCAATGGTAATATCGCCCATATGATAGAACAGCTTGCCTTCTTGGCGCGCGCCATCAATGGTGACTTTTAGGTTGCTATCTTCAAGACCGCGAATACGAATGCGCTGGTTGACCGCTGACGTACCACCTATGGTCACGCCTGGCACCACATTTAAAAAATCGCTTAAATGGCTCGCTTGCTGTGCAGGCGTATAGTCTTCGACATCGACGCCATCCTCTTGCACCTTTTCACGTACCGAGCTATTGGCAGTTACGGTGATGGTTTGTAAGGTCGTACTAGGTACATCCGTTGCCGCAACCGCCAGCTGTGAACACAGAATTGCTGAAACAGCGACCGATAACACCGTTAATTGATTAGAAAATGTTGCTGACTTAACTTCACGCATAACACACTCACTTTACTTACTATTAGGATTGAAGGATTTAAGTGCCACTTTAGAAAGACAGTTTGAAAAAGATGGTCCGAAAAAAACAATTTGGGATTTTGCTTTTTATTTTCTATTAAAATTTTTGGTGGTGTTCTAAAAAGTATGCTGGCGATAGAAGTCAATAAGAAATCTATGCTAAGTTCTCTGATTCTATAGGGCTTTCAAGGCTTCAAAAATTGTTCAAGTTTTAATCAGCATACTTTTTGACACACCACCAAATTTTTGTGTTTTATTGATTGACCACGCCTACTCAATCAACAAATACATATAGAAATAACATGATTAACACTAATGATAATGATTAGCATTTGAAATATGACAGGCATAATAACGAAGTATTAACAATTTGGCAATAAATAAAGTAAGGAATTTAATTCAATAAGATAGACGACATTGTGAAAGTTAAGCAGCACCTAACATCGACTGCTATTAAGTACTTAATAGCAGTCGTAATTTTATTTGTCATAAGCGCATTAAGGTTTTGTTAAATCGCCGAGATGAAACAAATTAATATTTTAATCGCAAAAAAAACATTGCAATAAGCAAGGCTTTCGCTATACCCTTAGATAGCTGACTAATTAGTCAGGTTTTAATCACCATATCTGGCAATATTGATAAATAATGGTGAGCTGCTTTTATTTATTAGCACACGGAAAAGTGCGACTCTCTGTTGGTAAATTGGTAAATGCTTAGATAGCTACACAAACAAGATGAAGATTTAGAGTTTACTGAAAGGCTTTTTTAAGTCACGGACTCAACTCTCAAATCATCAGTTTTCCTACGCTGTTTAGGTCTACCTTCAGAGATTGGACTAAAAGTCACTTTAGGAGAAAGCCAAAATTAGTGAAATGACTCAAGGAAACCCTGATTTATTATATGGGCTGCATGACCGTCCCGCCCCTGCAAAAGCATTTTTAGGCGCGGTACAGCATGTACTTGCCGCTTTCGTTGGGATTATTACGCCTTCCCTCATCATTGGCGGCGCTTTGGGTTTGGGCGAACACATCCCCTACCTTATTAGCATGTCGTTGATGGTATCAGGGGTCGCCACCTTTATTCAGACTCGCAAAGTAGGGCCCGTCGGCTCTGGGCTGATGGCATTACAAGGCACCAGTTTTGGTTTTTTAGCCGCCGTCCTTGCTGCAGGTTTTGTAGTAAAAAATAAAGGCGGCAGTCCTGAAGACATTCTCTCTGTCATTTTGGGGGTTTCTTTTTTTGGCGCTTTTGTTGAGATATTTTTAAGCCAGTTTATTACCAAGCTTAAATCTTTGATGAGCCCTATCGTCACCGGCTGTGTCATTGTCACCATTGGTCTGTCTTTAACCAAAACGGGCCTGACGGATTTGGCAGGCGGGGTTGGGGCAGAAAATTTTGGTAGTATGGAAAATTTACTATTGGGCGGTGGTGTGCTGGTCAGTGTGGTGCTGATTAGTATCTTCAATAATAAAGTGATTCGCTCGAGTGCTATTTTTATCGGTTTGATGCTCGGCTTAATTGCAGCGATGTTTATGGGCCGTATTGACTTCTCTTTAGTCTCTGAAGCGCCCTTATTTACCGTACCTGTGCCCTTTAAATACGGTTTAAGCTTTGATTGGCAAGCGTTTATCCCGATTGCCTTTATGTATATCATCACCAGTATTGAGACGGCAGGGGATTTGACCGCCACCTCGATGATTTCAGGCGAACCCATTCAAGGTCCTGTCTACGAAAAACGTATCAAAGGCGGCGTGCTAGGTGATGGCGTCAATTCGTGGATTGCCGCGGTATTTAATACCTTTCCGGTCACTACCTTTAGCCAAAATAACGGCGTCATTCAAATGACTGGTATCGCCAGCCGCTATGTGGGTTTTTATGTGGCGGCGATTTTATTTACCATGGGGCTATTCCCTATCCTTGGCGCTGTCTTTACGCAGCTACCAAAGCCGGTGGTTGGCGGCGTGACGCTATTGATGTTCGCAACCGTTGCAACCGCAGGCATTCGCATCCTATCCACAGTGAATTTTACCCACCGTAATATCTTAATTATTGCGACCTCGCTCGGCTTATCGATGGGTATCGCGTTTGTTCCTGATGTCTTTGCGCAAACGCCGCAGCTGTTCCGCAATATCTTTGGCTCGGCAGTGACCATGTCAGGTATCGTCGCTATCACGTTGGATATGATTTTGCCAAAGAACTATGGCGTCGAGTTTGATACGGCTGATCAGCACGTTGACGATGGCTTCAAACCTGTGCGCGTGTTGCCGAAAAGTGAGATTGAAGGTCAGCCATTATAAAAGATAGCTGGCTTGGTTGAATAAGTGGTCATTGCGCCAGTCTCCCAAAACTGGCGCGCTATGTAAAATCCGCTATTCAAGCCCGCAACCGCGCAGAATAAAGGGTATCAAGAAGTCAGCCGCGCGCGCTTGATCTTGCTTATCATAAGCGTCTTTTTGCAGCAGACCGACGATTTCTGTTTCAAATTCTGCATAACGCTGCGTCGTTGCCCAAATCAAAATCAACAGCTGCAATGGGTCAGCGATGCCAATTCTGCCTTGCTCATGCCAGGTTTTCATTACTTGTGATTTATCAAGCGCCCACTCTTTCATGGTGGTCGACATAAAGTCATGCAAATACGGCGCGCCGCCGATGACCTCTAACGCAAACAATTTATGACGGTTGGGATGCGCGAATGCTTGGTGTAATTTGGTGCGTACGAACTTTTCTATCACGGTTTTTGGGTCACTATCGACGGTCATCGTCACCAAACCATCGTTCCATTCTTCAATAATAGAGCGCAAAACCATTTTGTAGAGGTTTTTTTTATTTTTAAAGTAGTAATGCACATTGGCTTTTGGCAGTCCTGCTCGATCAGCAATGCCCTGCATCGTGGCGCCGCGATAGCTTTGTAATACAAACTCTTCTTCTGCTGCCGCCAATATAACCGCTTGGTTTTGGGCGCGGATATCTTGCTGATTGCGATGAATGGGCGTCTCAGAATCGGACAATTGAGAAACTTCATTAGGTTGGGTCATAAAATAAACCATTGGATAGAAGGATAAATAAGTAGCCATATTGCAACATATAACGGCACTGATAAGCCAATTTTATTTCTTATTTAGCGAAAATACAGCAAAGTTTTCATCTGCGCCTAAAAATAATTTTCATAAAACAGTTGACCAAATGGTCAGGTTTAAGCAGAATGGAAGTCATTAATCACTTATCACTCAATTAAATATAAGAACAAAAAGCTTTAAATTTCAATGAAAAGGATGTCACTGTGAGCTTATCACTAGCGCAATTCAATACCCTCTCGCCAGCCGAAGCGCGCTCGCAACTATTAACTTGTTGTACCAGCAGCAACTGGGCACATAACGTAGCAGCTGCGAGACCTTTTAAAGATATAGACGACCTACTTGCCAGTAGCGATAAGGCTTGGCAGCGAGCGCAAACCCAAGAAGCCAATTTGCTTGAGGCCTTTGATGGTCATCCACAAATCGGCAACGTTAACTCATTAAAAGAAAAATACCGCAACACGCAAGACAGTGCGGCACATGAGCAATCTGGTGCCAATAATGCTGACATGCCTGTCATTGAAGCATTGGCAAAAGGCAATCAAGCGTATCTCGCTAAATTTGGCTTTATTTTTATCGTCTTTGCGACGGGTAAAAGCGCGCAAGAAATGCTGGATTTATTACTCACACGCCTGCCAAATGACCGCGCCACTGAGCTACTCAATGCGGCTACTGAGCAAAATAAAATCACCCGTTTACGCTTACAAAAACTGCTCGGCGCCGCTTAAGATAAATGTGCCTATTTTTACTATATAAAAGGAATGATCATGTCAGGTACTCTCTCCTCCCACATTTTAGATACCCATCTTGGCAAGCCTGCCGCTGATATCGCGGTCACCCTCCACCGCCTGCCTGCAAACGGTGAGACCTATCTATTGGCAACAGGTGTCACCAACGCCGATGGTCGAGTTGCCGCTGACAGCTGGAAATTTGATACCAGTATCGATATCGCTAAATATCATTTAGATGTTGGCCGTTATACCTTGACGTTTGCGACCCAGGCCTATTTTGACGCGCAAAATCTCACGGCATTTTACCCGCAAGTAGTCATCGATTTTATGATCAGTGATGGCGGTCATTACCATGTACCGCTGCTGCTCAGCGCACACGGCTATAGTACCTATCGCGGCTCATAAATGAATGGCTTAATGGATTTATAGCTGTCTGTTTTACCGTTTTCAATTAACGACAGAACGCTGAACCAAACATTGAATAAAAAAGTATTGCAAAGAAAAGGACAATTCGCGCATGGGTGCATATCTTCTCGACTGGGTCGCTTTATTTTTCCGCTGGTTTCACGTCATCGCTGGCGTGGCGTGGATTGGCGCCTCCTTTTACTTTGTTTGGCTAGACATGAGTTTACGTAAGCCGCCACAGTGGAAGGCGGACAAGGGTATATCCGGTGACTTATGGGCGGTACATGGCGGCGGCTTTTATGAAATAGCCAAATATAAGCTTGAACCAGAAGAGATGCCAAAAACCCTGCATTGGTTTAAATGGGAAGCTTATACCACTTGGCTTACTGGCATGGCGATGCTGGCTATCGTTTATTATTTCAATGCGACTGCCTATCTGATTGATCCCAGTAAAGTCGCTTTTGGCAGCAGTATCGGCGCGATTTCGACCAGCTTATTGTTTTTATTTGGTAGCTACTTTCTGTATGAAGTGATTGTTCGTAGCCGTCTTGGTAAAAACTCGCTGATTTTTAGCAGTATTATCTTTATATTACTAGTGATCGCTTGCTGGGGCTCTTATCAGCTATTTAGTGATCGCGCTTCATTTATTCATATTGGTGCCATTTTAGGGACGGTAATGGCGGGTAACGTCTTCTTTGGTATTATGCCTGCTCAGCGCGCGTTGGTAGATTGTGTGCGCCGCGGTGTGAAGCCCGGCAAAGAAGTGGCGGATTTGGCGCTACAAGCAAAAAACCGCTCGCTGATGAATAACTATTTTACCCTGCCGCTTATCTTTACCATGATTAGCAACCACTATCCGATGATGTATTCACATGCGCACGGTTGGTTGGTGTTAGTATTTGTCGGTATCATCACAGCAACGGTACGTCATTATTTTAATCAAAAACACTTGGGGCATCACAAGCCAAAATTCCTCTGGATTCCGGCATTAGCAACAGTGTTATTGATTATTTGGATGCGTCCTGCCCCTGTTGAGCCATTACCCGCTGCTAGTGCCTCTGTTTCTACAGCAAACGCTACACCAGACACTACATCGGACACTACGCCACCAGTTACTGCTGGTTCAGCCGATAACTCGGAAATGAGTGCTGCTACCGAAACTGGCGCTGCCAATGAAGCGGCTACCGAAGTCGTACCTGTGACTGCCTCAGCAGATGATGCCATTATGGATATCGTCCACACCCGTTGTACCACTTGCCACGCGGCGCAGCCAACCCAGCAAGGATTTGCCGCACCGCCAGCGGGCATCATTTTGCAGACGCCAGCAGATATGAAAATCCATCAAGACAAAATTGTCACAGCGGTACAAACTGGCTATATGCCACTGGGCAATCTCACTCAATTGACCGATGCAGAACGCCAACAACTCGTCGCTTACGCTTCAGGGCTATAGTTATTTAATGAGACAGTTATTTAGTCAGATAATTAGTTAATGAGCCGACAGTAGAAATACTCACCTTTAATTTGCTTTATTGTATTTAGGATAGTTTAAAAATGAGTCAAAAAATAACCAGTGATTTTAATCACGATACTTACCTACGTGACTTAAAAGGCTATGCAGGCAATCCGCCAAATGCCAATTGGCCGGGCGGAGCAAAAATTGCCGTACAATTTGTACTAAACATTGAAGAAGGCGCAGAAAATAGCGTCATTCATGGCGATGGCCAATCAGAGCGTTTTTTATCGGATGTACTAGGTACGCCCGAATTTAACAACCGCCACCAATCTATCGAATCCGCCTTTGAGTATGGTAGCCGCGTGGGCGTTTGGCGCGTGTTAGATACCTTTAAAGAGTATGGTTTACCCATCACCACCTTTACCTGCGCCGCCGCCGCTGAAAAAACGCCGCATATTATCGGGCGTGTGCTAGAAGATGGTCATGAAATCGCCAGTCACGGGCTACGCTGGATTACTTATCAATACATGTATCGCGAAACGGAACGCGAACACGTGCGCCGCGCTACCGAAATCTTCGAGCGTATGCTTGGTCGTCAGCCGCTTGGTTGGTATACCGGCCGCGATAGTCCCAACACACGTGAGCTGGTCGCCGAACAAGGCGGTTATATTTACGATTCAGATTCTTATGCCGACGAGCTGCCCTACTGGCTCAATGTCAAAGTAGAAGATGGTGATAAAATCACTCGCAAGCCGCATTTGGTCATTCCTTATAGTTTAGAGACCAATGATATGCGCTTTGCTTCAAGCCCTGGTTTTACCAATGCTGAGCCTTTTTATCAATACTTAAAGGACAGCTTTGATACCTTGTATGAAGAAGGGGATAAAAATGGTAAAAACGAACCCAAAATGCTGACCATCGGTTTGCACTGCCGCATCATTGGCCGTGCGGGCCGTATCACTGCTCTCAAACAATTCTTGCAATACATTACTAGCAAACCCGATGTCTGGATATGCCGCCGCGATGACATTGCCAAACACTGGTATGAAAACCATCCAGCTACTGACGATAACATCGCCAACTGGATGTAATCATCTGGCGCTAGCTAAACTAAATACATAAAACTGCTCATTAAACAAAAGGTGACATCATGACTACCGCAATTATCGCGAGGCCTTTAACCAAGGCCGAATTTGCACCTTATGGTACGGTGATTGAACCCTATGACAAAGAAGAGCAGACCTCTGAAAACTGCTTCTTTATTAATAAAGGTTATGCGTGTCGACATCATGCGATTACGCAGGCTACGCTTGACGGCGGCGATGTTGGCTTCAGTATCTTTCGTGCCAAAAAGCGCGAACTGCCTATCGCCTTATCGGTGATGGAGTATCATCCCTTTGGGTCGCAAGCGTTTTTTTCGATGAATGGTCAAGATTATATTGTCGTCGTCGCACAAGCTGGTGAACCACCACGTTCGGCCGCTGATTTATCAGTGTTTTATGCCAAATCGCATCAAGGCGTGCAATACGATGCCAATGTCTGGCATCATCCGCTGCTGGCACTTGGTCGCGACTCAGATTTTTTGGTCATTGACCGTATCAATGGTGAGGGTAATAACTGCTACGAGCTGGCCATTGATGATTGGCAAGTGAATATTGAAGTAGCAAATGAACAAGCCGAACCAAATACACAAATCGCAGACTAAGCTGAACTATTTAAGCTATTTTTAATGCCTTGCTTAAATGAAAATAAGACTTAAACAGCCGTACTCACCCTTTATCTCTTGAAGATAGACACTAATTTAACACAGCAAAACCCCCTAAGGATTATTAATAATGCCAATTAAAAGTGCCTATTACGCCCCAACTGGCGGCTTACCGCCGCAAACGCAACTGTTATCTGACCGCGCTATTTTTACCGAAGCGTATGCGATTATCCCCAAACGGGTGCTCACCGATATTGTGATTAGCTACCTGCCGTTTTGGGAAGGTATGCGCATGTGGGTGATTGCGCGTCCTTTAAGCGGTTTTGCAGAAACTTTTTCACAGTACATCGTTGAAGTCGCCCCAAACGGCGGCTCCGACAAGCCTGAGCTCGACACTAGTGCCGAAGCCGTGCTGTTTGTCGTTGAAGGTGAGATGGATATTACTATCGAAGGCGTAGCCCATCATCTTGAAGCCGGTGGTTATGCTTTCTTACCACCTGCCTGTCAATGGACGCTAAAAAATAATAGTAATGAGCCTGTTAAATTTCACTGGATTCGCAAAGCCTATCAGTTTGTAGAAGGACTTGATGCGCCAGAAGCCTTTGTCACCAGCGATCATGATGTTGAAGCAATTGAGATGCCAGAAACCAATGGTGTTTGGAAAACCACGAGATTTACCGAACAGTCTGATATGCGTCACGATATGCACGTCAATATCGTTACTTTTCAACCAGGCGGCGTGATTCCGTTTGATGAAACCCATGTCATGGAACATGGTTTATATGTGCTAGAAGGTAAAGCCGTCTATCACTTAAACGGTGAATGGGTCGAAGTTGAAGCAGGTGATTTTATGTGGCTACGCGCATTTTGCCCGCAATCTTGTTACGCCGGGGGCCCTGGTCCATTTAGGTATTTACTCTATAAAGACGTAAATAGACACATGCCGTTTATACGTCCACAGCGTTAATTTATCTAAAATTATAAATGACCTAAAAGCCAGCATATCACCATGCGCTGGCTATTATTTTTATTTTCAATTTAACCTTCAACATCAAGCGTTAAACAAATAACGCTAAACGTCCAAACACGTTACTTGTTTTTCTTGTACTACTGTACTAGAATACTGAAACGAAACAATATTTTGCTTATTATCCTTTCTCTTACTAAGATTATATATTATGAGCGCCAATCCTTATCACAGTCTATTAACTCATTTGGCCAGCTGTCACGATAGTAGCGCTATCGACGAGCTATTTACTGCTCTATTGACCGATAAAGAACAACAAGAAATCGCCAATCGCATCCGTATTTTTGATTTGTTAGAGCGCGGTATCACCCAGCGTGAGATATCTGAGCAGCTCGGCGTCGGTATCGCCACTGTCTCGCGCGGTGCGAAAGCCATGCAAAGTCACGATGTGAGCGCCCTACTTAAAACTCATAGAGAAAATACGCATAAAAAAGACGCTTAATTGGGCAAAAACATAATTTCATTCTGCCTTATTTTTTTGATAAATCATTGAACTATTTTGGACATCGTTATGACCGCTTCTACTTCCAAGCCTGACCAACCTGCTGCTATCGAAATTCCTAGCAAACCACAGCGTATCAAACTCACGCAGGATATAGATTTTTTTGCGTTATTTAAGCGTATTGAGCACGCTTTTGAAACTTGTTATTTGCTTGAATCATTGGGCGAGGATGGACATATGGCGCGCCACCATGCCATTGGTTTTGACCCAGTGATGACTATTGCCGCTATCGACCGTACCACCTTAGCAATTACTGATAATAAAACCGCCGAAACCACACATTATCAAACTGACAATCCTTATCAGCTATTACGCAGCATCACCCCGCAGCACGTTATTGCGCGCGACCAAAGCGGCGGACTGGTTGGCTACTTGGGTTATGACAGTGTCAATTTCTTTGAGCCAAGTCTCAACGCCAAAGCCAGTGATGATTTTGAACCCTTTAAATTTGGCGTGTATTTAGATGGTTTAACGCTTGATAAGATGACCGGTGAGATTTTCTATTTCTACTATCCAACCGCGCAGCAAGAAAATCGCATCGAGCAAATCAAAGCCTTACTTGACGCGCCCATCCCCAATTATGAACCACCCTCGGTAGAGTTTTTGGGTGATGGCATGAGTCAAGAGGAGCACGCCAAAGCGGTGCTGCAAGTCAAAGAAGACATCATCTCTGGGCGCATCTTTCAGTGCGAAGTTGGCTTTAAATCTAAATATTGTATTAGCGGCGATAAGATGCCGATTTACGAAAAGCTACGCGCGGTTAATCCGTCACCGCATATGTATTTTATGAAATTTTCTCAGCAATGCATCATTGGCGCCTCGCCTGAGTTGCTGTTTCGCCTGCGTCAAGGTGAGATGGAAACCTACCCATTAGCGGGCACTGCCAAGCGCGGCGTCGATATCGCAGAAGACCGTAAGCTTGCCCGCGCGCTACTGAATGATGCCAAAGAGATTGCCGAGCACAATATGCTCGTTGACTTGCATCGTAACGATATCGGCCGTGTGGCACAATTTGGTACGGTAAAGGTGCGTAATCTCATGGATATCAAACGCTTCTCACACGTGCAGCATATTTCTTCTGAAATCGTCGGGATCTTGCATCCCGATGAAGACATGTTTAGCGCCCTTGCCAGCAACTTCCCCGCCGGTACTTTATCAGGGGCGCCAAAAGTGGAAGCCATTAAAGTGATTAATGAGCTTGAGCCTGATGGCCGCGGTGCTTATGGCGGCGCGCTAGGCTCCTTTAATTTTAATGGTGATTGTATTTTTGCCATTCCTATTCGCAGTCTATTTATCAATGGTGAGTCGGCTTATGCGCAAACTTGCGGCGGCAATGTTTACGACTCCAATCCTGCTGATGAATACTTAGAAATCCAGCGTAAGCTGTCAGCGATGAAAGTGGTGTTAGACAGCTTTATGACAGCGTGAATCCATTGTACTTTTGCTAAAGAGCTTATGCCTTATGAATGTTTTAATTATCGACAACTACGACTCTTTTACCTTTAACCTTTATCAATATATTGGCGAGATTTTACAAACCATGGATGGTGATAAAGACGGCGCTAAACAAGCGGCAAATGTCATCGTCAAACGTAATAACGAAATTACCTTGGCTGATGTGCAGGCGATGAATCTTGACCGCATTATCATCTCACCCGGCCCTGGTGCGCCTGACGACTCGGCCTATTTTGGTATTTGCGCCGAAGTGATTGAGGTTATGGGCAAGACGACGCCGCTATTGGGCGTTTGCTTGGGCATGCAGGGCATTGCGCATGTCTTTGGCGGCGAAGTGGTACGAGCCAGCGTACCAATGCATGGCAAAGTCTCAGCCATTCGCCATGATAATGCAGGTGTCTATCAAGGCTTGCCACAAGAGATAGAAATCATGCGCTATCATTCCTTGATGGTAAAGGCAGATACGTTACCAGATTGCTTAACTGTTACCGCCGTCGTGAGTAATGACGCCCATCATGACTTAAGACTGACAGATGCAGCGGTCGCAGGTGATGAGATTATGGGACTTGCGCACACTGACTACCCGATACAAGGTGTGCAATTTCACCCAGAGTCGTTTGCGACTGAGGGGGCGAAGCGTTTATTAACGAATTTTTTATTGCAGGTGTAATGCAGGGTTTTAAAAGGCTAATGTTAAAAAGCATAAAGGTGTAGTCAAAATGTCCTAAAAACGCTACGGTATTGCTTTTCACTTACTATACAATAAAAAAGACTGGCTATTTAGAAGCCAGTCTTTTTTCAAAATGAACTACTGCTCGATACGCTGCAAAAACGCTTGCGTGCGTGGATGCGTTGAATCCTCAAATAGCTGCTTGGCGCTGCCCTCTTCAACGATATGCCCATCCTCGATTAACACCACATGGTCAGCAACATCACGCGCAAAGTTAATCTCATGGGTCACCACCACCATCGTCCAACCTTCAGAGGCTAACTGCTTCATCGTTCCAAGCACATCTTGTACCAACTCAGGATCAAGCGCCGAAGTTGGCTCATCAAATAGCAACAATGAAGGCTCAATCGCCAGTGCACGGGCAATACCAATACGCTGCTGCTGACCACCAGACAACTGAAACGGGTACAAATCTGCTTTATCAGACAAGCCGACTTTATCAAGTAGTGCCAACGCTTGCTCGCGCGCTTGCGCTTTACTTTGTCCTTGTACCACCGTTGGACCAAGCATCAAATTCTCAATGGCCGACTTATGCGGAAATAAATTATAAGACTGAAATACCATGCCTGACTTGCGTTGCAAAGCGAGTAAGGTTTTCTTTTTTGGCTTGGTGGCAAAGTCGACGGTCAAGCTGCCATCATCAAATGCAATTACCCCTTGATCAGGAATCTCTAACGCATTCAGACAGCGCAAAAACGTGGTTTTACCCGACCCTGATGGACCCAAGATGACCACTACCTTGCCTTTTTCAATGGACAAGTCGATGCCTTTGAGCACTTGATTGCTACCAAAGGCTTTGTGGATATTAGTGACTTGAATCATAGAGGTTTCCGCTTACAAATGAAAAAACGCTGATGGTAAAAAACGACAAGATGGCTATATTTTTTAGCAAAAATTTATTTCGCCACATAACGATCAAGCCTGGTTTCAAGTTTGCCCTGAATAAAGGTTAAAAACAGACAAATTGCCCAATAAATAAACGCCGCTTCAGTATAAACCAGCATAAACTCATAATTACGGGCGGTAATGATTTGCGCCTGTTTAAACAGCTCCGTGACCAGCACCAATGACGCCAAAGACGTGTCTTTTACCAAACTGATAAAGGTATTGGACAATGGCGGTACCGACACCCGCAGCGCTTGCGGCAAAATCACATGGCGAAAGGTTTGTAGATAGGTTAAACCAACTGTGGAGCCCGCTTCCCATTGACCTTTTGGAATAGACAGAATCGACGCACGCACCGTTTCCGACGCATAAGCGCCAATGTTCAACGAAAAGGCGATAATCGCTGACGGAAACGGGTCGAGCTTCACGCCAACACTTGGCAAGCCATAAAAGATAATAAATAGCTGCACCAACATCGGCGTACCGCGAATGGCAGACACATAGATACGAGCAAGCCGATAAAGTATCTCATGGAACCATCCTGCACGCGGCACGATGCGAATCAAAGCTACCGTCAGCGCAATCACCATTCCAATCGCAAATGATATCAATGCCAGCGGTATCGAATAATAAATACCGCCTTTGAACATTGGCCAAAATGAGTTGATAACGATTTGGGCGCGTGCAGCATCCATAAAGGGCAATAGTGCCAATGAATCGCTTAATACTGAGGTTATAGACGCTAGCATTATTTTTGTTGACTTATATCAGCACCGAAGAATTCTTCGCTAAGTTTGGTTAGCGTGCCGTCAGCTTTTAGCTCAGCCATGGCGCCATTGAGTTTTTCGACAACTGCGTCATCACCTTTCAGCAGCACCAAGCCCGAACCCGTCTGCTCACTGGCAGGCGCAACCAATTTAATCTCAAGATTGGCGTCTGGGAATTTTTTTAGATAGTCCAATACGGCAAGGTTGTCATTCATCGTAAAGTCAGCGCGGCCTTGTTTGACCAACTGAATCGCTTGCGCCATACCATCGACGGGAACGATTTCAGCTTCATAACGCTCTGCCAGCTCACCATAATTACTGCTAAGCGACTGTGCAGAACGCAGTCCTTTTAGCGCTTCCCACGAGCTATAACGATTGTCATCAGTCGGTGCCAATACCACAGCGCCTGACCAGCTATACTCAGTCGCTTTATCGTACTTTGCTAAGCGCTCAGGCGTGGTCAAACCTACCTGATTGGCAACCATATCAAAACGTTTTGAATCCAAACCTGCTAGCATGGCATCCCACTGGGTTTCTTTAAATTCAACATCCACCCCTAGTTTATCAGCAACCGCCCGCGTTACTTCGACATCATAACCGGTCAGCTTACCGCTCTCATCATGATAGGTGAACGGCGGATACGTACCTTCAGTACCGACATTAATAGTGCCGCCATTATTGATACGTTGGAGCAAATCAGAACCACCAGTCGCCGCACTATCGGCTGCATTGGTATCGGCATCAGTAGTAGGTGACTGATTACAAGCGGCAAGTAATACCGTACTGGCGACAAAGGCTAAAAGCGTACGACGTTTCATAAGACGTCCTTATAAAGTAGGTGAATAAGGCAAAAAGTAGCAAACCAATAAATAGGGTGAAAGCATTACAAGCAGTCTTGACTAAAAATTGTGCCTATTAACTATCATGCTTGGCTTTGGCTTCCCGATTTGAGGATACTGTGGCTATTTTTCAATACTATTTTTCTATTATGTTGCATTAAATAGGCTAAGTGACGGTTAATATTCATAATATTTTTGACGGCAAGCCAACTTATGCAACCATGACTTGCTTATATACTAGCGCAGTTGGGTAAGAATAAACGTACAAAAACAGTGAGTATGCGTAAGATTGTTAAGCTTTACTCATTTATAAAGCTTTATATAGCGGCTTTTTAGATGAAACTCCTTGATGAAGCTACTTATTCATAATAAGGGTAAGACGAGCTTACTTTGGTTATATTCATATTAAGCGTCTATTATATTGAGTGCTCGCATAGTAAATAAGCCGTTTTCAATAAAAAAGACATCAACCTGATGACTGATGCCTTTTATACTATTTTTATCAAAATAACTGCTATTTTTTAAACTTATTGGCAAATGTTTTTCCGCTGTTAGCGTCGACATTAATACTAACAATCTTGTTACCTTTTAATAGGTCAGCTTTATAATACGCTGTATGATTGGCATAATCGCGATCATTCTCAAATTCGATTTCTAGTACCTTACCACCCGTTTGTTTTTCAGCGATATTGATGGCCTTCATAATATCGGTTTTCGCTTTTTTTTGAACTTGGTAAGCGTTAATATCATCGCCATCAAGACGATCCGTTTCCTTTTTTACAATTTTACCTGTATTGGCATCTACTTTGATTTCATAATTGACGCTATCGGTACTGAATTCTAATTCATAGACGCCACCTTTACCGACGGCATCGCTATCATCCTCATCAAAATCGGCACTGATTAAAATACCTGAAGCTGATTTACTGGCGATAGTAATGGCTTGCTTTAAACTAATTTTTGCGGCTTGCGCAGCGCGTACTTCGTCTACATTACTAGCAGCGCTGGCAGCTGTAGTTATGACGCCCGTCGTCAAGGCTAATGTCAGACAAGCACCCAATGTTGTTAGCTTAAAACCTTTGAGAATTTTATTCATGATATCGTCTCCTGATTCATATTTTATTTATTGCTATCGATTGTGTTTACCGTATTTTTTATTCAACTCTACCGCTTTTCTTATCATAACGCTGATGAGATAGACCTGTGCAGCAAAAAAGTATCCTAATGTATCATCATTGTTTGCAGTCAAAAAAACCGCGCCTATCCTCTTAGATAAGCGCGGTTTATGAAAAACTGCTTTCGTATTAATACAAGTTTAGTTCAAGATACCATAAGCACATAAGGCATCAGCAACGCGTTTGAAACCAACGATATTTGCCCCTGTCATATAGTCGATATAACCGTTATCGGTCTGGTTATATTTTTCTGAAGCGTCAGCGGCGCAGTCGTGGATATTTTTCATGATGGCTTTTAAGCGCTCATCGACTTGCTCAAAGGTTTTGTATTGGCGTACTGAGTTTTGTGACATCTCAAGACCAGAGACCGCCACACCGCCAGCGTTAGCCGCTTTACCTGGTGCATAGTGCACACGGTGCAAACGCACATAATCAATCGCATCAGCGGTCAATGGCATGTTCGCGCCTTCGGCAATATATTTAATGCCGTTTTCAACCATTAATTTGGCATCGTCTTCATCAACTTCGTTTTGGGTCGCCGATGGAATCGCGATATCACCTTTGATATGCCACGGTTTTTGCTTAGCCAACCATTCACCGCCGTACACGTCAACATAATCACAAAGCGGCTTGCTTTCGGCTTTTTGCGCTTTTAGCCAATCAATTTTTTCTTGATCCATGCCGTTTTTATCATACAGCGTACCTTGTGAGTCAGATACCGTCAGTACCGTTGCGCCCAGCATATACGCTTTTTCAGCAGCGTGAAGTGACACGTTACCAGCGCCTGATATCAGCACCTTTTTGCCTTTGATGTTATCGTTTTGCGCCGCTAGCATGTTTTCTAAGAAATAAACCGCGCCATAGCCCGTTGCTTCGGTACGCATCAAACTACCACCAAAACCGACGCCTTTACCGGTCAAGACGCCGCCGTGCTCACGCGTCAGGTTTTTGTACATTGCAAACATATAGCTGACTTCGCGGCCACCGACGCCGATGTCGCCTGCTGGTACATCAATGTCTTTACTGACGTATGGGTGCAGCTCACGCATAAAGGCGTAGCAAAAACGGCGGATTTCGCTGTCAGACTTGCCTTTAGGATCAAAATCAGCGCCACCTTTACCGCCGCCCATCGGCAAACCCGTTAAGGCGTTTTTAAAAATTTGCTCAAACCCTAAAAATTTAAGTACCGATTGGTTAACGGTAGGATGGAAGCGAACGCCTCCTTTATAAGGACCTAATGCGTTATTGAACTGCACGCGCCAGCCGCGGTTCACCTGTATTTCCCCTTTATCGTTTTCCCAATTGATACGAAAAGCGATAACACGGTCAGGCTCAACGAGGCGCTCAAATATTTTGAACGTATCGTATTCGGGATGGGCGTCGTATAGCGGAGCAATAGTGATTGCAACTTCTTTTACCGCCTGAATAAATTCAGGTTGATGGGCGTAACGTGCTTCGACTTTTTCGATTGCCTGACTGATACTCATATAGGTTCCTTAGGGTAAAAATTGAAATCATGCTGATTCACACGGACGTTTTATCGCTTAAGCGCAAACGATGGGATTTAAAACGCGAGTGCGGGACTGAAATCGCTTCTAGGCCTTGTGAGACATAGAAACTGGTGGGATTAGAAGCCAACTGAATGTGTCCCTAAATCGTAAATCCAGAAGCACAAACAATTTTTATCTCATAACTATATAGCATTTTTTTGCTGTATAAGTCTAGTAAATATCACCATCATCAAAAGTTATAAGAGACTTTTTTTAATTATAATCTATCAATAACCTTGCTGTGAAAACTCGTTAGTCAAAAAAATGACCCCTATTATTTGCGCAATTTTAGGTCATTTTGTGCAAAACTGTTTTTTTAAACAGCGATTTTTTACACTTACTTGCCACCCACAATTCGCAGTAAAAACGCCTGAATGAAAAGTAAAAATACTAATATTTTATCCAAAACCAACTTTTATTTATCAGTTGTAATAATATTACGATGAACGGTTGGGAAATAGGAATAAAAGGTTAAATATACATTTTATTTATATATAAATGGGGTCTTCCTATATCAATGCTAATAGTAAGGGTTTATAATCTCGCCCTTATTATTGTCTACTTAAGACAGTATTAAACACGGTTTAATCCATTTTATTTAATCATTCGTCACAGAGAAATCGTTATGCGTACAGACTCATTCCAGCAAATCTTGGAAGACCTAAACAGCTCATCAGCCGATGTGGAAGCTTCTGCCCTTATCTCGAACGATGGTCTTATGATTGCATCCGCGCTGCCAACAGGCGTTGATGAAGACCGCGTTGGCGCTATGTCTGCCGCTTTATTGTCACTTGGTGACCGCGCAGGTCGCGAATTGGCTCGTGGCAGCATCGACCGTATCATGATCCAAGGCGAAAAAGGCTACGTGATTATGACTTCATCAGGCGATGAAGCGGTATTGACCATTATGGCAAAACCAAACGCTAAGCTTGGCTTGATATTCTTAGACATTAAACGCGCATCAGAAGCCTTGGCAAAACTTATCTAATCGATGACTTCTACTCTCGTCCGATAAGGCTTTACGCGACAGCAGTGCTACAAACTACTTGATAAACAACACTTTAAATGAAAATTACCGGCATGTCTTATAAAAATTATTTAAGGTATTGCATACTGTTTATATTGAATGAGTGATTAGGTTTTCTAAACGTTTACCGAACACTTAACAAGTACTCAGCGCGCCGAATTTGCCTAAAGTTGATCGGCCTGTATTTAATAGCTTTAAAAACTCTAATAGCTTTAACCACTTTAATAATTATCGCACCAATGATAAACAAAGGAGATTACAATGGGTTCTCCACTCCCCGACGCCATGAAACCTGATATGCCAGCCGAACAAGTCACCATGACTTACCACGACGGCACCTCGCGCACTGTTTATGACAGCGGTATCGAACGCCCTTATCCTGACGGTAAGCTGATCGTGTCACGTACCGACCTAGACGGCGTTTTGACGCATGTCAATGATGCCTTTGTCGAGATTAGCGGCTATGACGTCGATGAATTAATCGGTAAGCAGCATTATATTTTGCGCCATCCTGACATGCCAAAAGCCGCCTATAAAGACTTGTGGGCGACCGCCAATGCTGGGCAAAAATGGCATGGCTATGTGAAAAACTTATGCAAAGATGGCAGCCATTATTGGGTTTATGCCACCGTCGTACCAAACGTGCGCCGCGGCGAAACCGTTGGTTATACTTCTGTGCGCCGTAAACCATCGCGCAGCAAAATTGAGGCGGCAATCGCCCAGTATGCCCAAATGAAACAAAACGAGGAAGGCTAAATCATGACGACACATAATATGTTAATCGCCCCTGATTTTTCGCCGGAGCGTTTTGCAGGCTGGCACATGTTTAACACCTTGATTCAAAAGCGTGCCAATCTCAACATGCACCTAAACATCCCTACCTCGCATGCTGAACAAGAAGACATCATCAATCAAGGCGATATTCAGGTTATTTATGCCAATCCCTTTGATGCGGCTACCCTTATCCGCGAACAAGGCTACCGTGCGATTGCGCGTCCTATCGGCAAATCTGATGAGATGGTCATTGCGGCAGCAGCAAATAGCGACATCAATCGCTTAGAGGATATCAAAGCTGGCGCTACCATAGCAATGGCAGATAACCGCGATGTAAAATTAATTGGTTTACGCCTGCTAGAAGCTGTTGATATAGAAGAAGCCGACCTTAACTGGTCAGTGACTGAAACGTATCAAGCAGCGGCGCGCCAAGTCATTAAAGGCGACGCACAAGCGGCGTTCTTTTTGGCAGAGATTTTCCACAGCTTTTCACGCCTGACCAAAACGCAGCTATCAGTGTTAATCGAAAGCGATCTGGCCGATATCAGTCATGTATTGCTTATTAAGGAGGGCTTCCCAGACACTGACATCTTAATGGATGCCATCTTGAATCTGCATAACGATGACGACGGTAAAGAAGCGTTGGCCGAACTTGGTATGCCGCAAGGTTTTGAAGCCATGAGCGAAGAAGACGCGGAATTTATGATTGATTTGATGCAAACGTTACTTGACTAGCAGGTTCATTGGCATCTTACTGACGTCATAGCCTATTAGGCTACAATAATACTAAGCAACAATCGCTATGGTCTATTACCTCATAGCGATTGAGCAAAGTGGTGCCCTAATAGCATTTTTATTAATACTTTTTGAATAACTTTTTAACCGCTTTTTGCATAGTGCTATGACTAACAGGACACGCTTATGTCTGATTTAGATCTCATCAAAGAAAGTGAAATGGCAGCACGGCGCGTCTATCGTCTTTACTCACGTAAGATATTTATCGCACCCAACAACCGCCATTTTCACGAACAACGTATCAATGCTGCCCTACTGTTAAACGAAAAAGAACCACTACAAGGTGCGGTAGCCGATTTTTTTTATGGCTGCTGGTATGACATTCCCTATGATGTCACCAATATGTTTACCCGCTTGCAAGGGCGCATGCTGCCGCATATCGAGCAAGGCTTTCGAGATTGTATCGATAAAAAAAGCTATATCCAAAAAAACAGTATGCTGGCAACGCGCTGGAGCGTACTGGTCTCACCATCTTTAAATGAACAGACGCAGCGCCTGCGTATCAGTAGCGATGACGCCAAAGAAATCGCTAAAGACATCACCAACGATTTGATGCTCGCGCGTGACAATCAAGACTGGGATACCATAGAGCAAATCGAAAACGAGTTTTTTGCCCATTGTATCGCGCGTCACGACCGTCTGGCATTCTCCTTGGTGTGGTTTCGCTTGGGTAAAAGCGATTGGCAATTCGATGCGCGCTGGAATGACTGTCAGCAAAAACTTGAGCAAACCAAAAATGCACAAGACGCTTAACCTGCTTATTTTTATAGCATCACCAACATTCTTCTAACGAGTAGCCGCTATGTCTTCTTATTTAAACGCTGATAAAACCTATCTGACCTTGACCCCAGCTGGCATTTTTGAGTCATTTTCGCAAAGTGAACCAACGCCTGAGCAGTTATCCTTGCAAGATTTATTGTCGCATAACGAGACGCTGCTGGCCGCTGACTGGCTCGATCGCTATTCTGATGAATGGTTAGACAGCTTTTTGGAACATGGCTGGATTGAGAAGCTGTCGTTATTTTTGCCCGCGCCAAATTTGCCGCTTGATCAATTTTTACCTTATGTGGTTTCAAGCTTATCGGGTAAACGCCGAGCGGCGATTGGTTCTGATGAAGGTTTTTGTCTGGCACGGATTGGCTATAGCCAAGAAGAAGCGGACATGCTCAGTGTGGCGGCGGCGGACTTTTCAGGCTTTATGCTGCGCCAAAAGCAGCGCGGCTGGGCGGTAGAGAGCCAAGCGATTTCTTTCTTTCAGCAAGTTGATCTGTTGATTCCTGAAACCAGTTTTGTATTTTTATGGATTGATGGCTCAGGCTACGTGCTTATCATCGACGGCGAGCCTTTAACCAACAACCGTGCTTTTGTTGAGTTGGTATGGGCGCTTAAAACGTCTGGATTGCGCTTTACTAATTAGATCTAACCTTTAGCAAGCTACACTTAATCAAACCAGCTACTTGTTATAAATGCACCCTTTAACCATAAGCGGTGCATTTTTTATGCCTGCAACTTGAACCACTGAATATACTAATAAAAATTACCATTTATAATTTTATCGCGTAATAACAATACCCTTAGAATTAACAATAAAGGTTTAAACGTTAGATTATAATTATTATAAGCAACTGTTTACTTTTTTCGTTAAATTTATAATTTCAATAAAAAATTTCCATTGCTAGATTTTCCTCATCTTCACATTTTCAATGTTTTAAATCATCTTTATTAATAACTACATTCCTGAACGTGGCAACTTTTGCCAAACCTTGCATTCTTGCTTATTTTTAGGACAGTTTATGGCTTCGCTAACCACTGTGCGCGTACGTTATCAAACGATTGAAATTGGCAATACTGACATTCATATCTGCACCCTACGCGACAATCAACAATTTAGTGACCCTGACAATGAGGCGCTAGACCTTGGTATTTGCTCGGCGTCGTGGCCGATGTTCGGCGTGATTTGGCCATCAAGCTTGGTACTCGCCAATCATATGCTGGATTATGACATTGCAGGCAAGCGTATCTTGGAAGTTGGCTGCGGTATGGCATTATCAAGTTTACTACTGAACCATCGCCATGCCGATATTACTGCGACCGATTATCATCCGACGGTTGAGTATTTTTTGGATAGAAATACCACGCTGAATAATAATAAAGAAATTAACTTTGAGCGCTTAGACTGGGCCGAAGACAATAGCCATCTTGGCAAGTTTGATATCATTATCGGTAGCGATTTGCTGTATGAAGACCAGCATATCGATATCTTGGCGGAGTTTATTGAGCGCCATGCACTGCCAACTTGTGAAGTTATTGTCGTTGACCCTGGGCGCGGGCGCAAAAACAAGTTGACCAATAAAATGGTTGAATTTGGTTTTAGCAGTAAGCATGTTAAACCTGAGGACACCACTTATCTTGAGCTACCTTTTAAAGGACATATTTTAACCTTTTCGCGTTAGGCTTTGGAAAACTAATAGGTTATATAATAAGAAAAGACGCCATTTTACGGCGTCTTTTTTATGCATTTTATAGCATGACTTATTATTAATGTAATTTATAAGTTTATAAATTTATAAGCGTCTAACCAAAGGTGGTTGCACACGTGAATACATGATTAATGAGATGCCATTAGATATCAGCTCAACGGCCAATAGGACGCCAAGAATATAGGTTGCTGACTGCGGATAGCTGGTAAATATCATGATAGCCAACGTAATCGAGATAAGCCCTGAGATTAATATTGGCACAAAAGCCACGGTTCTGCGTAGACCGAAAGCAACCATCACTCTGACGATACCCGTTGCCATAAATAAAATAGCAATTACCATGGTCAAGGTTAAAATACCTTGTAGCGGGTTTTGTAGCAGCTCAATACCGATAAATATGCCAAGCACACCGCCAATGGCCGCTAGCACTTTATCCGTCGTGGTATAAGCACGGAACAGGGCAATAAACTGTAAGATACCGACAAGAAGAAATACAAACCCAGCCAGTTGTTCAGCAGCGAAACTGGCGCTAAGCGGATTGAAAAAAGCAAAGATACCGCCAAGAATACTGATGATACCAACGACTAGCCACAATATACGACTCATAAGATACCCTTATTTTATATTTATAATGCGCAAATGATATCGCAGATTATTGGCAGGCTTGTATGACGGTAGTAATGTATTCAGGTAATCCTGTTACCATCAGTACCCAGGCGTTGTATTATGCTTATAACCCTACTAACGGTTTAGGCGTAATATGCCTATCATCCAAACGATTCTTGGCATCAAATTATTTATCAACCCAGCCCTGCTGTCGGGCATAGGCAAGTTGCTCGGGCGTATCGATATCATAGCTCAGCTGTTTATTGAAGACTGTCCTGATTTCACTGGGCGAGAGCGCTCTGATTAAATGACGTAGGCCTTTGTCTCCACTTATATGAAGCTGCCATTGTTTAAGTAGCTGATAATCGATAACTAACGGTAGACCAACGATAAGGTTTGTCGACTCATGATTGGCATCTGCTCCACGCTCAATATGGTCATCTTTTGATAATGTATCTAAAAGCTGCCAAGGCTCATAAGCGCTAGCAACCACTAGATGCTTACCAGCTAGCAACTCGTTTGCATGTTCAAGATCCAGTAGAATTTGGTCGACACCCATGATTAATACTCGCTCAACCGTTTTATGATTAGAATTTTTATCATTAAAGTTTTTATTACTAACAAAGTAAGTTAAGGCTTCAATAGCAGTATAAAGACTATGTCCCATACCAGTTTCGGGCGTTTGGTTAATGACAGTCTTGATATGTAAATGGGTGTCGCTTAGTTTTGCTACCTCACTAGCTATCGATGCCTCATTTTTAGGAATAACGACGATAATAACTTGCGGATTTGTACTTACTGCCAGTTGTAGCATGTGATTAATGAGAGGAACGCCATTTTTATAAAGCAGCTGTTTAGCCTCTCCAAGACGACGACTGAGGCCGCTGGCTAGAAGAATAATGGTATGGCTTGATTGCTGGCTAGAATTTTGATTTGGTAATGCCGCGCTATTTGACGTTAAATCACTTTTCTTCATACACCGCTCAATATTTCAGATATGGTTCTATTATTATCTAAAAAATCATTAGCAGGATTTTGCTCGTGCATGACAGCGCTTATTTGTGCCATGATGCCAAGTGCTAAAGCTTCAGGGCCATCACCGCCTAGTTTATAACCAATCGGATAATGGAGTTTTTTTACGCCCTCACTTAAACTTGCCGGATTGTCTTTGACAGCACGAATCTCATTTACCAAGCGCTCGGTTCGATAACTTGGGCCTAATTGTCCAAGATACTTATAATGAGTCGAATGCGCAAGCAATAACGAAAGACGGGCACGGTCTTGAGTCAAACTGTGCGACATCAACGCGACCGCCGCATGACGACTGAGCTTGAGCAGTTTCTCATTATCGTCCAATGCGACTGGCATCACGATATCCGCTTCGGGAAAACGCATCCGCGTGGCATACTGGGCGCGGCTATCGATAACGCTGACGTGCCAATCTTGTAATTTTGCCATGGTCACAAGCGGCATCACATCATTCCCTGCCCCGCAAACAAGCAAACGGTGCTGTGGTTGTAGACGCTGGATAAGCCATTCTGTGGTGATATCACCGTTTTTTAAGACAACGTATTCGGTATTTTTGTTAGAAACTACATGCGTTGACAGAGTTTTAACTAACCCTTCAATCTCATGAGTAAAAATATTCGCTTGCTCAATGAACGCTTGATTACCCATACGAGCACCGCTGACAAAAGTTATTTTTTCGTTGGCAATATAGTCTTTTAGATCTAGCCGAAGCCCAATGGGTAAATGGTATTGATCATTTGCGCGAATTAACGTCGCTATCGTTGTAGGATTTTGGCTACGACGAACATGACGAATAACTTCTAAAAACGGCCTTGCGGCTGTCAAACGCTCAAATAATACATGAACCTTGCCATTACAGCCCAAACCGAAATTTAGCTCATTTTCTAAATCGCCATTTCCATTGCCATTACTTTCACTATCATCATCTGCCTCGTCACTCTCATCACTACCCGTTTGATAAACCTGCACGTTTGCGCCATGACGCGTCAACCAAAAAGCACGTTTGATGATATGTGGTTCTAGGCAACCACCGCTAATCATCCCAACCGAGCGTCCATCAGCGCAGATAAGCATCATTGCCCCAGGCCGACGATAGGCCGAGCCTTCGGTACGTACTACCGTTGCTAACACCGCACCGATGTTTTGCTGCTGCGCCTCGCCTGCGAGCTTTAGAATATCAGCGACCTGATTCATAGTGCCTCTTATCTCTATTTATTTTTATTTTAGTTTCAGTTTTAATGATTAAAATTGCATTTCGCCTTATAAAAACCCGCTAGTGATGGCCGCTAGCGGGTTTTTATATCAAGCATCAGTTAGCCATTCGTTAATATCGACTATCAACAATAGTTATTCTGGCAACTCATAAAGCAGCTTATCAAGAGTGATTGGGAAATCGTAAACGCGCACACCGACCGCATTATAAATAGCATTAGCAATAGCCGCCGCTGCTCCAGAAATCGCGGTTTCGCCAATCCCTTTGATATGCATGGGATTGGTATAAGGGTCATCTTCTTCGACCAATATTACCTCCAGTTGCGGCACATCGGCATTGACCGGCACATGGTATTCAGCAAGATCATGATTGCATAGGCGACCATCACGCTTATCATGGATGATTTCCTCCATAAGCGCCGAACCAATACCGAAAACCATACCCCCGTAGCATTGTGAAGTGGCGGTTTTATGGTTAAGAATACGTCCGGCAGCAAAGGCGCCCGTCATGCGTTTAAGACGAATCTCGCCAGTCACTCTATGGACGGCGACTTCCGCGAAATTGACACCAAACGACGCTTGGCGATGGCTTTTGGCATTTTTACCCGGTTTGATTTGACCTTTAGCGCTCATTTTTTGCTCATCGCATTCAGCAATAATATCTGCCAATGCATAAGACTGAGAATTGCTAAAATCGTATTTTTCGGTAGCAGACTCTGATAATGCTAGACCCGTTTTCTCAGCGACTGTATCTTTTAAGTCTAGCGCTTTGTCTTTAATCGTTTCGACCGCTGCTTCTGTAACGCTAGGGTTATGCTCGCCTGCTTGTTTGATCTGACCTTTATCAAGCTGAATGGTATCTGGATAAAGCCCGACTTTTTCTGCCAACATATCGCGCAGCTGCTCACAGGCAAGATAGATACCACTACCTGCACTTGCTGCACCCCAACTACCACCCGAGCCTGAGGCTGATGGCAGCTCACTATCACCGAGCTTCATCTCGATATGGTCTATCGGCAAGCCTAGTAAATCAGCGGCAACCTGGGAAAAAACCGTATAAGAGCCTGTGCCGATATCGGTCATGTCAGTTTCGATAATGGCATTAACGCCAAGGGCTTTTGAATCGTCAACTTGCAGTGTCGCCCGCGCCTCTGACAGTTTTAACTGATTACCACGAGCGGAGGCCGCCATTCCCGTACCAATCCACCAATCACCCTCTAACTGACTGGCAGGCTTGGGATTGCGCTGCTCCCAACCGAACTGCGCCGCCCCTTGCTCCATACAAGCCAACAGCTGCCGTGTCGAAAACGGAATGTCTTGGCTTGGGTCTTGCTCAGGCTCGTTACGGCGGCGCAGCTCAAGCGGATCGATATTCAATTGCGTGGCCAATTCATCCATCGCACATTCAACTGCAATCATACCGACCGCTTCACCGGGTGCGCGCATAGAGCCAGAAAGCACGTAATTCATGTCTACTTGTTTATAATTCACGCGGCGATTTTCACCGCGGTATAAATATTTGGTCGACAGCGCCGTCGGCTCAAAAAATGCCTCACCCGGTAAATTACTGCCAACGGTATCGTGAATAAAGGTGTTGATAATGCCGTCTTTATCGCAGCCAATGGCGATACGTTGGCGAGTGTTTGAGCGTCTAACGGTTGCTTCCATCACTTGCGGACGCGTCATACTGATCAGCACAGGACGACCAAGCTCTTTTGCCGCAATCGCTGCTGCAATCGACTCAGGCGCGATACCCAATTTACTACCGAAACCACCACCAACAAAATAAGAGATTAATTGCACCTGATCCTTTTTTAGATCTAAAGCATCCATCACTTGCTGCTTGCAAGAGGCAATCATTTGGTTTGAGGTATACATGATGAGCTTATCGTCTTCCCAATAAGCCAGCGTCGCATGCGGCTCCATCGGCGAGTTGCTTTGACTTGGCGTATGATAAAAGCGATCGAGAGTCACCTCTGCATCCGCTAAGCCTTTATCAGGGTCGCCTGTAACAGAATTTTTATCTGAGCCCTTTTGCTCATTGACGTCATGAGCACTTGGCAGCTCCTGGGTAAAGTTTAATGCCGCTTGTTCGGTCTCATTTTTATATGTGACTTTCAGGGCATTAGCGCCTTCTGTCGCTGCTTCAAAAGTCTCAGCAACCACTACCGCTATCGGCTGCCCGTGATAATAAATCTCGCTGGCGCCTTGGGTTGGTGCTTCGGTCTCACCGCCTTGCTGTGAGTTTCGCAAAAAATGCTTAGGATCGGTTACGACTTTAATGATGCCAGAAATACCATCTAAAGCACTGCTATCGATATTTTCCACTTGTCCTTTGGCTATTTTCGCGCCAACTAGAACGCCGTAAACTTGATTTTCTCGATAAAATTCTGCTGAGTAAGGCGCTTGTCCGCTGACCTTTAACGAGCCATCAACACGGTTGATCGGTTTGCCGACCAACTTGCTTGCCGTTTTGTCAAAAAGCGAATCGACAGGCTCATTCATCATCATTTTTTTGGTAGGTTCTGATGGCAATACTGAGTCCAATAATGACATGATTATGCTCCCTCGCCCGCTAAGGCGCGCTGAATAACTTGTTTAAGTAGGCGACGCGTCAGTGGTATTTTAAAATCGTTTTGACCACTGCCTTTGGCCTCTTTTAATAATAAGTCTGCGGCTTGTGCGATCGTAGCGTCATCACCCGCCGTACCCGTTAATAATGCTTCAACGTCTTCATTACGCCACGGCATCACCCCAATACCACCAAAGGCCAAACGTACGGTAGCCAAATTACCATTATCATCAACCTCTATGACAGACGCACAAGACACTAAGGCAAAGGCGTAAGAAGCGCGGTCACGTACTTTGTCATAGGTATGCATGCCTTTGATAGGCGGTGGTAAAACAACATGAGTGATAAGCTCGCCACTCTCCAAGACATTTTCGATATGCGGCGTGTCTTTTGGCAGACAATAAAAGTCTTTGACTGGAATAGAACGGGTCGAACCATCTGCTTTCACCGTTTCAATAACGGCATCAAGCAACCGCATTGCCACCGCCATATCAGAGGGATGTTGGGCAATACAAGCATCACTTGTACCTAAAACAGCAAGGGTACGGTTCTCGCCGTTAATCGCTGGACAGCCACTGCCGGGCTCGCGTTTATTACATGAACTGTCAGTCTGATAAAAATAATAACAACGCGTCCGCTGCAAAAAGTTACCGCCAGTCGTGGCTTTGTTGCGCAGCTGACCAGTAGCGCCCGCCAAAATAGCACGAGACAATACTGGATAATTGGCAATCACTTCAGGATGCGCGGCCAGATCGCTATTGGTCACCAGCGTGCCGATACGTAATCCGCCGTCAGCCGTGGTTTCGATTTGCGCGAGCTCTAAGCGCGTCACATCAACCAATTTGGTTGGTGTTTCAATCTCAAACTTCATCAAATCTAAAAGATTGGTGCCGCCGCCGATAAATGACGCATCTTTTGGGCTGGCAGCAGTCGCCGCTTGTTTAGGCGCCTCGGCACGGACATAGTCAAAGCGTTTCATGAGTGAGCTCCTGCTTGGGCGTTGTGGTTTTTATTTTGTGACGCCTTGTTTTGCGAGGGTTTACTAAGCTGTGTCTCACTAGGCGGCGGCGACCAAATACCGGTAACGCTTGCAGAATCTGAGCCTTTTGTAGTTATAGTATTTTTTGTAGTTATAGTAGTAGAGACAGCTTTATCTGTTATGTTATTTTCCAAGACTTGCGAGATGGCATTAATAATGTTCGGATAAGCCGAACAGCGGCAAATATTACCACTCATGCGTTCGGCGATTTCTTGTACCAGCAAGCCGTCAGGATTTTGCAAATCAGTGGTCACGTAGCTTGGCCAGTTTTGCTTAATCTCTTCAATCAAAGCAGTGGCTGAACAAATCTGCCCCGGCGTACAGTAGCCGCACTGAAACGCATCGTGGTCTTTAAACGCTTGCTGTAAATCTGAGAGCGATTCAGGCATTCCAATGCCTTCAATCGTCGTAATCTCATCACCGTCGTGCATGACCGCAAGGGTCAGGCAAGAATTGACCCGTCGCCCATTAATGAGCATGGTACAAGCGCCGCATTGACCGTGGTCGCAGCCCTTTTTGGGTCCGGTAATTTGTAGATGCTGGCGACAGACATCGAGCAATGTCGTGCGCGGATCAAGATTATTGAGCTGATAATCTTGCTTATTAATCGTTAAGGTCAAAGTAGACATGCTGGCTTCTCGCTGGCAGTTATTCATAAAAAGATAAGTGTGCACGCTCTTAAACAGCGTCAATCGTTTCATTATGGCGTATCAAAAACAGCGCTTTGTTTTTAATTTGTAGTCATTGCAGTGTAGTTTTTTTAAGCAAATAGCGATGAAAAAACTTTTTTGTCAACTTTTAACTCTATGATAAATCTCCTTTACAACTGCGGTTGACTGCTTAACCTCGTTAATAGAACCTGTAACTTAGCAACCATTGTAATCACGTTTTCATTCTCTTAATATGGATTCACCTTTATAAAACCTTCTATAAATAAATCGAACATAATCAATAAAATAGGTATAAAAATATGGAAAACTCAAATCAACCGCTATCCAAAAAACCTCTGCGCATCGATATAGTCTCAGACGTGGTTTGCCCGTGGTGTATTATCGGTTATCGTCAATTGGCGGAGGCGCTCAAGCAAACTAATACCGAGCACGAAATACACTGGCATCCGTTTGAGCTAAATAGCAATATGCCAAGCGCAGGACAAAATTTACGTGAGCATATTATGGAAAAATACGGTTCGAGCAAGGAAGAATCAGACGCGAGCCGCCTTAGAATGACGCAAGCGGGCAATGAAGTTGGCTTTGAATTTAATTTCAACGATGACACGCGGATGCACAATACTTTTAATCTGCATCAGCTGTTGTATTGGGCAGGTCAACAAGGACAAAAGCCGATGCATGACTTAAAGCAGACGTTATTTAGCGCGCACTTTACCGATGGTCGCAACATCTCTGATAATACGGTGCTGGCTGATATCGCAGCGGAAGTTGGACTTAATCGTGAAGAGGCGCTGGCTGTGCTGGAGGATCAGCGTTTTGCCAAAGAGGTACGCGCAGAAGAGCGCCACTGGCAGCAGCAAGGTATTCAAAGCGTGCCAGCGATGATTTTTAATGAGCGGCATTTGGTCAGCGGCGCGCAAGGCGTAGATAATTACGTCAATATTTTACAACAATTGGCTGCCATGCAAGAGTAAATAAAGCTTTGCTAATAGGACTATGATTAATGAGTAAAGAAAAATTACTGACGCTGTCAGACGAAGCAGAAGAAATTGTTTTGGATAAGCTTAGAGAGTATATGAGCGAGGAATTTGATGTTGATATTGGCAACCTGCCAGCGAAGTTTTTATTAGACTTTATCATCGAAACCTTGGGACCACCTCTCTTCAATCAAGTGGTAGACGATATTGAACCTTGGTTATACGATAGATTTACAGGCGTTTTAGAAGACATGCACAGCTTTAAAAAAGATTAAAAACAAAAAAACGCCGCCCCATTATAGGAGCGGCATTTTTATTTAATAGCGTTAAAAAAGCTTAGCTATCTAAGCATAATTCTAGAAATGCACCACAGAGCGAATACTCTCACCTTTATGCATCAAGTCAAAAGCTTCGTTGATATCTTCTAACGGCATAGTATGAGTAATAAAGTCTTGTAACGGAATCTCTCCTGCTAGGTAGCGCTCGACGTAGCCTGGCAACTCTGAGCGACCTTTGACACCACCAAATGCTGAGCCTTTCCAAACGCGACCTGTGACTAACTGGAATGGTCGGGTTGAGATTTCTTGACCAGCACCCGCAACACCGATGATGACTGACTCGCCCCAACCTTTATGACAGCACTCTAACGCTGAGCGCATGACATCGACGTTACCGATACACTCAAACGAATAATCAACGCCGCCATCGGTTAATTCAACGATGACATCTTGAATCGGCTTGTCGTAATCTTTTGGATTGATGCAATCCGTCGCGCCCAATTTTTTGGCCAGCTCAAACTTACTCTCATTGATATCAATGGCAATAATACGGCTGGCCTTGGCCATTTGTGCACCGATAACCGCCGATAGTCCAATACCGCCCAAACCAAAGATAGCAACCGTTGCACCTTCTTCGACTTTTGCGGTATTCATGACGGCGCCCATACCTGTGGTCACGCCGCAACCGAGCAAGCAGACTTCTTCTAACGGTGCCTCTTTATTAACCTTGGCTAATGAAATCTCTGGCAACACCGTATATTCAGAAAAGGTTGAGCAACCCATATAATGGTAAATTGGCTCACCGTCTTTGTAAAAGCGCGTCGTACCGTCTGGCATTAAGCCTTTACCTTGGGTTTCGCGTACCGCCGAGCATAGGTTGGTTTTACCTGAGCGGCACATTTTACAGACGCCGCACTCTGCGGTGTATAAAGGAATGACATGGTCGCCGACTTGTACGCTGGTGACACCTTCACCGATTTGCTCAACGATACCGCCGCCTTCGTGGCCTAAAATCGCAGGAAACACACCTTCTGGGTCTTCGCCAGATAAGGTGAACGCATCGGTGTGACAAACACCACTGGCGACAATTTTCACCAGTACTTCGCCTTTTTTGGGCAGCATCACATCCACTTCTTCGATAGACAATGGCTCATTTGGCCCCCACGCAATGGCGGCTTTGGATTTGATAAAGTTATCTGACATAGTATTCTCTCTTTTTAATTCATTTTATCGTTTATTAGCTGCAGACCAATTTAGCTTATAGCGCTTACTTGATAGAGGCAAGCGCTAGTTATAGCAGTTTATATTTGAGCTGTTTGTAAAGGATTTATTTTATACTGTCCATTATAGTTGTTTCTGCTGTGATAACAATATGCTATATTTGCAATTATCTTTTACACAGTGGTAATAATCATGCGCTGGGATGGCATTAGCGAGTTCGTTTATGTGGCGGAGTACGAAAGCTTTACGCGAGCAGCAAAAGAATTGGGGATTTCAACCGCGCAGGTCAGTCGGCAGATAAGCGCCTTAGAAAAACGCCTTAACATTAAATTGCTGTATCGTACGACGCGCAAGGTATCGCTGACTGAAGAAGGTCGGGTATTTTATCAGCATTGCCGCGGTGTGATTGACGGCTTAGATGCGGCCGAACAAGCCGTAAGCAACTTACAAACCAAACCGCAAGGCAGAATTAAACTGACCGCGCCTGTCACCTATGGCGAACAGCAGTTATTGCCCCTTATCAATGATTTTATGGTGCAATACCGCGATATCGAAGTGACGGCTTTTTTGAGCAATCAAAAAATTGACTTGATCGAGGGTGGTTATGATTTGGCGATTCGTATTGGCAAATTAAGCGATTCAACGATGATGGCAAAAAAACTCAGTCATCGTACCAATTTTGTCTGTGCCGCGCCCGCTTATCTAGAAAAGTACGGCGTACCATATTCTCTAGTCGACTTAAGACAACATAATTGCTTACTTGGTACGCGGGATTATTGGCACTTTATAGAAAATGATAAAAACGCTGATAAGGAAATAAACTTACGCGTCTCTGGCAGCGTGCAATATAACAGCGGTCACAGCCTAGTCGATGCGGCACTAAAAAGCTTGGGTATCGTGCAGCTACCTGATTATTATGTACAAAAACACTTAGCGTCCGGTGCACTGGTTAGCGTGTTAGATAATTACAGAGAGCCTGAGGAAGGAATTTGGGCGATTTATCCGCACAATCGTCATTTATCGCCAAAAATCAGATTGCTGGTGGACTATTTGGCAGAGCGTTTATCTTAATAAAGCTTGAAAGTGGCGATTTAGGATTAAGGCTACTTATTGTTGTAAGTTAAGTAAAAATCTTATTTTGACGACTTAGCACGAGCTATTTGAGCATTTAACTCTACTTTTAGCTTTTTTGCACACTCAATAATCTTTTTACGATCGGCGGCGATAGCGCCATATTCAAGCGCGGTTTTACGCATTTGCACGGTGACGTCATAATGCGGATAGCTGGCGTTTTGATGAAATAAGCGCTTATCTACTTCAATCAATGCGGCAAAATCGTGCAACTCTTGCAAGGTATCAGCTAGCATATGGCACCATTTATAGCCTTTAAATTCTATTTGCATAAAATCTACGTAAATTGCCATATGAATCCACTCCTTTATTTTTACTAAAAATTTATCACGCCCTAAACAGCACTTTCACAAAACAGCCATTAAAACAATTCACTTGTCTCTTTCTTGAGCTGTTTAAGCACCGTTTGATATTCGCTATCGCTGGTTGCAAGTGTGCTTAAACGGCCATAGCGTAGCTTGCGATAGTATTGTTGAATCTGCTCAATTTTTACTTGGACAGTTTTTGAATCACCACTAGCAGTTAGCTTACTGGCATTATTATGCTTACTACTATTTTGACCACTGTCATCATCAATTACGCTTGCCAAACGCGCAAGCCAAGCCAATTGGCCTTCGCTATCATCACGAGCAAGCGACTTATCCGCTTTAGCGATGCGTTTTGAGAGTTGGGCAAGTGGCAGGTCTGCTGGATGCCAACGTTTGCGGCGACGCTGCCAGATAACAAACACAAGAATCGCCATAACGCTAATGGCACTTACTGCCAACCAAGTGATTTGCTGCATGATTGAGCGAATATTAAACCATTTAAGCAATGAGTCAGCTTGCTTATCTTGATCGTAACCAACGACGTCCTTTTGCCAATAATAGCTCGCTTGGTCTGATAGACGGCGTAAGGTTTGCAGCATTTGATACTGCTGATAGCTGATTTGTGCCCCAGCACCATCGCCGAACATTGTCGCTCCTCGCGCCTGTGTCAGCGCATCCATGCCTTGCTCGACGCGCTCAGGGGCGACAAAAGCCGTGGGATCGACACGTACCCAGCCTTGACCCTCAAGCCAGACTTCCGTCCAAGCATGCGCATCCATTTGCCGCACTTCCCAAACGTTACCGTTACGACTAGGCTCTCCGCCTTGATAGCCTGCCACTACTCGCGCAGGAATACCAGCGGCGCGCAGCATAAAGGTAAAGCTAGAAGAATAATGCTCACAAAATCCCGCTTTGGTGTTAAATAAAAAATCGTCAATACGGTTGGTATTTAAACGTGGCGGTGATAGCGTATAGCGAAATTCGGTTTGATTTATCCAGCGCTCGATTGCCTGTATATAACGCACGGGATCCGAGTCAGACTGGGCAAATAACTGCTGCGCCAGTAGGCGTGCTTGCGGATTACCGCTACTTGGCAGTGCAAGATTGAGACGGCGCGACTCATCAGACAGTACAGGGTCGATACGCATCGGCGCAAACTGCAAGACATCGTAGCGCAGCTGCTGGGTAACCGGCTGATCTTTTCGTAAGGTAAAATTTGAGGTAATACTGATATCTTGCTGCTGGGCAAAAGGATAATCCAGGCCAAATAGCCAGTTTTGCTGCGTCGGCTCTAAGATAATTTGATAGCGATTCGGGGCAATTTTTACCTCATCAGGAACGGTCGCTAAGGCATTCGCTATCCAATTTGGCATTTGCGGGGCGGGTTGCCATTCTCGTTGCTGCGGACTGGGACGCCATGTGACCCCATCAAAATTACTAAAAACCAAACCACGCCAATAAAGCTGCTGCTGTGGCGGGCGCTTATCTGCAAACTCTACCCGAAAAGCTAGCTCAGTCGACTGACCCAAATTGGCAAAGTCGCCGGGCGACATACTGTCAGAGACACCTGTAGTCGCTTGCTGACCGGAGAGCTGTACTGACCATAGTGGCGGCAAGCGTGGAAAGAATAAAAACAGCACAACCAACAGCGGCAATGCGCCAATACCCAGCACGCCCAAAGTACGCAGGCGACCATCACCGCGAGTATTGCCATCATCGTTAAGCGCAATAAATGCCAACAATACAATGACCGCGCCGATGATTACCTCTACTGTCGTCACAATGCCTTGATCCATCAAAAACAGTGAAGCAAGGACAAATAAAGATAAATTGAGCACCACATAGGCGTCACGGCGCTTGTACAACTCCCACAGCTTACTGATAAGGCACAGCACTAAAAACGCCACGCCCATATCCAGTCCAAATGCCGTGTTATAAGTCAGCCATAAGCCCACAAGCCCAAGTAAGAAGCCAAGCATTTGCATACTTTGATAGACACGTTTTAAATGCGTCAGTTTTTTAAACTTAGCTTTAATACGCGGTAGTTGGGCAATGATACTGACCAGCGCAAAACCTATGAGCCATAACGGCAAGTGCGCTGCATGCGGTAAAATAACGATAACTTGCGCAATCAATACCCAATAATAGGCTGGCAAGGCAAGTAGCTTGCGAGTCCATTTATGATGGCTGCTCACGCCATTAGGGGCACTGATATTTTGCCCCAATGCCAATTGCGCAAAGTTTGCAGGGTTTATCTGTGTCTCATTTGCAGCATGGTGTTTGAAGTTGTTCATGGTGATTTTGCCAATCTTAACAAACAGGCTTGTGCAAACGCCTCACCTTCGCCCATCGTTGCAGTAGCATGCTTATTAACCGTTATCTCATTGGGTAAGCGCATGTTAAATGGGACGCCAAGTTCACCCAATGTCAGCACCCCGTACGCCATTTGCGCCAGTTTTTGTTCATGCTGCGCCGCTGGCATATCAGTATAGTCTAAGGTTTGCTCATGGCCAACAGGATCAGCGAAATGCTTGGTAAACATCCCTTGGCCGCGCGCCACGTGACCCCAAGAAACGCGTGCTAACGACTCGCCTTCGATATAGTTATCAAGCCGCTCAAAGTCGTCTTGACCTTGGCGATATTGCCCGCCTATCGGCAAATCCTCCGGACTGGCAATGGCATATTGTGCTTGCCAATCAAAGGTTTCAGGTTTTGGGTAAACCCACGCGCTACAGGCGAAATAGACATACGACCATGCGCGCATAATCCCTAAGGGGTAAACGGTTTTTATTTTTAATCTTGGTAGTTGCAACTGCCCACGACGATAAGTCTGCACCGGCAAACGAATGATTTGCTCGTCTTGTAGGCGCGTGACCAATACTGAGAGCTGACTATCAGCATTAATCTCATGTTGGTTATCGTTGTTTTTATCGGCTTTTTTATAAGGCTTTTGCTCAGTCTGCTCAGAGGCAACTTGCTCAAAGGTAAATAATAACTGTCGTCTTGGTCGGCGGCTGTCATTACGCAGCTGCAACGTGACCCAAACAGGCGCGCCGGCTTCTGCCATGGTGACATCAAGCAGACGGACTTGCAGACCCGAGATATGAGCGAAGGTTACATGAAAGCTAATGAGCCAGACGCTAATGAGATAAAAGCACAGCCCCAATACCAAGTTATTACCATAGTTGATACCAGCGATAAAGGTGATGATTAATAAAACGGCAAACAGCAACCCTTCACGGCTAAAAAAGATATAGACGTTACGCAAATTCAGCGTCGCATTATCGCTTTTGGGCGCACGCGCGGCAAACCAACGGCTTAATAATGATCTAGCTGGTACGGTTAAGGCTTTTGGCAACACACTCATGACTACCCTATCCTTACCATAAAAGATGCAAACAATTAAATAACGACAGCCACGTCTGCCAATATACGTTGAGCGATAGTTTGTGTGACTTGTCCGCCAGTCACGTGTGCAGGCACGAAACGCTGACCAAGACGATGGTCAGTGACCGCCGCAAATACCGCTTGAATATCTTCGGGCGTCACTTCCATATGTCCCGATACATAAGCATAGGCTTGCGCCGCACGCTGTAGTGATAGCACACCACGCGGTGATAAACCATGATAATCAAAGCTTGCACGCGTTTTTGCAACCAGTCTTTGCAGATAATCCAACACCACATCAGCGACATAAACCTGCTTAACCCCATGTTGCGCCAATAATACCGCCTCGGTATCTAGTACGGCGCCAAGCTGTTTTAATAATTCACGGCGATTTTGTCCCTTTAACAGCTCGCGCTCAGCGGCAGGCGATGGATAACCAAGCGACAAACACAATAAAAACCTGTCCAGTTGCGATTCAGGTAATGGATAGACGCCTGCTTGCTGCAATGGGTTTTGGGTGGCTATGACAAAAAACGGCTGCGGTAATGGATAGGTTTGACCATCTTGCGTCACTTGCCGCTCTTCCATCGCTTCTAATAACGCGCTTTGGGTTTTGGGACTAGAGCGATTGATCTCATCGGCGAGTAACAGCTGCGTAAAGATAGGGCCGGCACGAAACTCGAATTGCTGCTGACTTTGATCAAAAATACTCATACCCAAGATATCTGCTGGCAGCATATCATTGGTAAATTGCACACGGCTAAAACTCAACCCAAGCAATTGCGCCAAGCCTTGCGCCAACGTCGTTTTACCCATACCTGGTAGATCTTGCAACAACAAATGCCCGCCTGCCAAAATACCACTGAGCGCCAGTTTAACCACCTCGGGTTTATCTAACACTATTTGATTTAATTGCGCCATTAACTGAGCAATTTTTTGCTGATTATGGCGATAGTCATTGGTGGCTTGGTTCATTATCGATTCTTGGCTCATTTTTTAATGAAATAGGTTTAAAAAGAATACTTCTCTGTCAGGTATTTCTCAATCAGGCACTGCTGCTATTTTGTTTCATCAACTGTTGGTACCGGTGCCCGCAGCGTTGATAAATAAGCAATCACATCGGTACGCTCCTTACTATCGGGCATCGGATCTGACAGCATTTTTGAGTCGGGCATGGCTTTTTCAGCATCAGCGATATAAGTGTCTAATGTTTTGGCATCCCATACCCAACCTGAAGTTGCAAGCCCTTCGCTATAAGTATAATCCTCTAGCTCAGCGGCTTTTGCGCCATAAATATTCATCAGCTGCGGCCCTTTTTTATTGAGCCCTGGGTTAAGCTGATGACACTGACCGCAAGCATCTTGGTATATCAGCGCACCGTTATCGGCATCGCCCTCAGTGTAAAGCGGCAGCGTGACCGGATCTCGATAATCAGGCGGCGTTTTTTCACAAGCGGTGAGCAATAGCATAGCGGCACATACAGCGCCTAATGGGTATCTTTTGATAATAAACATGGTGGAATAATCTTAAATTGAGAAGCACGAGCTATGTATGCGTCTACCTCAACCACAATACAAGGTAAAAAGGACAAACACACATAGCGCTGCGTAGAAGTATATATCGTTGCTAACCGTTAAATATGGGTTATGTGGTAAAGATAAAAATTATTTGCCTAGACTTAGCTCTCGCTTGATATTTTTATAGTATCACTAGGTGCTTCTAAATAATAACCCTGTAAGTAGCGTGCGCCCACGCTCCACGCGACTGACATGGTCGCCGCATCTTCAATATATGGCATCAAGACATCAACGCTAATCTCATTGGTACGCATGATAAGCGACTTAACTGTTTCTAAATTCTCTGGATTATCAAGGCCTTCGACATAATTTCGGGCTAAGCGCACCATATCAGGCTGCACAAAATTCGCCAGCTCAACTGACTTAGCGGAGGAACCAAAATTATTAATGCCCAGCAGGCAGTTGACTTGGTTAAGCGCTTTAAATTGCGATTTTGCGACAGTCAAATGATCGGCAATGTCTTTTTCGTTAAACTGTAAGGTTAACGCGCCCGCTTTACCACCAACAGCATTGATGAGTTGACTAGCGACGCTCGGCAGTTTTTTATCTATCAACGACGCATTGGTCAGTTGTACCAATAACCTTGCATCTGGATGGGATTTACGCACGTCATTGATTTTTTTACAGGCATTGATCAATATCCAGCGGTCAATTTTTTCAAGGAGCTTGTGCGCTTTGGCCACCGCCATAAACTGGTCGGGGGTCAATACTGTATTATTTGCATCCGCTAGTGGCAAACGCAGATATACCTCAAAGAAATCACTACGATCATGATTGATATCATATATGGGCTGGAAAGACAGCTCAAAGCGATTATTAGCAATGGCATCGACTAAAGACTCAGCAAGGGCATGATCATCACTATTGGCATGTTCGCTGGCGTCATATAGATGGTATTTATCACCGTGATTGGAGGTTTCAATCATAATTTGATTGATAGCATCTAGCGCCCGCTCAAGCAACACTTTTGGCTCTGGCGTATTTTTTTCTATCTTCACGATCGCAATACTTGCCGTGGTACTTAACGTCCGTTTATCTACCTCGATTAGCATGTCACTAATAGTCGAACCAATTTTCTCAGCCAATTTCTCAAGCGCAGCGGTATTTTGATTTTCTACCAAGATAGTAAAAGCGGTATCGCTAAAGCGACTCACATGGCTGTTTCCCTCTATCTCATTTGTCATTAGCTCATCTAAGGCATACGCGACTTGTTGTACGGTGGTATCAACACCTTGTAAACCCAAGCTGCTTCTAATCTTACCCACATTATCGAGTTGAATATAAAATAATCCTGCCGTCAAAGCGCCTTGTTTTGCTTGCTCATACACTTTAGTCAGCTGCAATTCAAAACCGAGGCGATTATCAATACCTGTTAAGCTATCTTTACGTTTGGCTGCTGCCAAACGCTTGGCAACGTCGGCGCTGTTGGCATTATTTTGCTGAATAATAATTTGGGTAACGGGCTCGCCATCAAGGGTCGCGACTGCAAGCTGTAATTTTGCTTCAAAGGTACTGCCATCGGTACGTTTACTTTCAAAATTAAACTCAACGTCTTTGCGGTTGCCTTTATCGAATTGACGTAAAAACTGCTTAAAGGCTTTGACATTATCACCGCCTGCTATTAAATCAATTACCGGTATACCAATAATGTCATTCATTGATTCAAAACCAAACAACTGTAAGTACGGGTCATTGGCAAAAATATGAATACCTTGATCGATATAAGCAACGGCACTTTTAGAGTTTTTAATCAGCACATTGGCGCGCTGCTCTGCTTCAGAGATGACATGCTGTAAAGTTTTAAGCTGTTGACGACTGCGTAGGTTGTCATGGAGCAAACAAATCGCCATGACTACTGCCATTTCTTGATCGGCGCTCAGCGCTTTGACCATTGTGCCATTTAAAATAGAAGGTAAGCCCGCTTCGTTATGAGCATTGGCTATCGTATCTTTATTTATCAAACAAACCGATGGCAAATCAATACCTTGCTCTTGGACAATACCGACCACCTCGGTAAAGTTCATATCATAAGCTTGCCCAAACACCAAGGTATCCCACGGCTGGCGTAACGCCTTTAGCAGCTCCTCTTTATCATCTAAAAACCCTAAGTTCACACTATCATAATATGAACCTAGCAAGTCGACGATACGCTCAGCATAAAGCTGGTCATCATCGATTACTAATAAGTTTAGGATGGACTGAGTACGCATAAGAAGCCTTTTAAATGGTAGTAGCGGTTTTGTCATTATAAACAATAATGTAATCGACTGCTGCTTAAGTTACAACCTCAAGGCGATGTTATAAACTCTTAAACAAACTTAAACCAAACTCACTTAGCCTATGATCAAGTCTTAAGTATTGATCGTCCTAAACTTATCTAAGCTATTAATAGATAACTATACGCCAATCTCAACTTATCGTAGGCTTTTGATTTTTATAGAATTTAAAATTCTAATTGTTTTAACTGAAATTTTAAAAACTAAGTAAACCAATACCTTAGAAAAATAAGTTGAGAGTGGGGTAACTATTTAAAGTTGTACCACTTCATATTGGCTAAACTCGTCGTTCATCATTAAACGCCGTACCAAGCGCAATGTTTTTTGTTTGCTATCAATACGCATCATGACTTTATCTCCTACTTGAAAATGGGAAGTCGGCACGATCAAACTACAAACAGTCTGTAATTGCTCATCGCCCCCAACGACAAGCGCTGGTACAAAATGCCGACTGCGATTGTCTCTATTGTGCAGACGAATACCACAGGCGATGAGCTGATGACCAAGTACTTGCCAATCAATTTCAGGCTTTTCGCTATCCATTTCACGCCAACGCACCACACCTATTGACCAGTCAGGTGACGCTGATTGATGAGGACGACATAATAAGAACAGACTCATAATACGCAGTGACGGCGGTTCAATAGAATCTAGCACATCATTATTAGCAATCCTTGCTATATCTTTTATTGCTTTAGGACTATAGTCTTTTTCGAGGGTATCATTTGTCTCTCCGCTTTTTATTGATGCCTCAGGGCCAAAAAATGAATGAACGTTTTTGCATGCCATATGCTCAGCCGTTGCCACGGGCTCTTTTGGTTTGGGCAATAATCGCAAGGTACGAAAAATAGAAAAATCGTCATTATTGACAGCGCCATCATTAAATCTACCGTCAAATGTCTCTACCGCTAACCCTTTATCGTTGGCATGTTTTTTTGGCAAGGTATCGTAGCGGGGTTGCTGATAATCTGGCAGCACTTTAGCGACAATCAAACTTGATAAGCTTTGCTGGTTACTGACGCGGTAATGAATGTCATTGAATCGCGTGATGACGTGAGCCTCTTGTTTGGCACTTTGCTTGATGGGTAGTGTCAAGCGAGGCTGGATATAACGATAGCTTAATGTCATGGCAACCGTGTTAAGCAAGCAATATTCAGCCCCTTCTCGACCTTCCTCGATAAGTGTGTCCCTACGCGATTTCAAATGAGCGACCAGCGCCGCTAACTCGATAAATACACAATCATGATGGGCATCATAAGGATTGATCGCACAATGGGCGGTCAAATACGTCGGTGCGCTGTCACTATTTAAATTGACGAACACCTTTGTCTCCGTCTGCGGCTCTACTGTTATAATAAGGTGTTCACTCCACTCTAATAGCAAACGCTGTACCATCAAGATATTGGCTCGGCGCATGGCACGCACGTTTAACAAGCTATGCAAACATAACTGAGCATATAACTGATGGATAGTATCCGCACAGTAGGTGGTGATATAAGTACTGACATCAATATCCACTGTCCGCTGTTGGCAAGCCATATAGTAGAGCTGATTAATATTAGACCATAAGGACGCTGTAGGCTTTTGATAGCAAAGCGCTTCTTCAAACAGTAACTTTTGATACATCAGCAGCGTCTGATAGGTTGCAATGGCCAAAGTAATCGGCGAGGATTTGTCATTGATAAAATAGCGCTGCCACAGATTGATGGCTGATTGCGACTCATTATCTGCTAAAAGAATAATCTCTCGTTTTATAACGCCGTCGTAACCCATAATCATTAAATAGTACAGCGACTTCACTTGTGCCACATAATCCAACTGATAAGCGTTGAAAGCCTGCGTCTCATAGATATAATGCTGGCGCAGCAGCGCAATCAGCTGATTGGCCGCATCCAGCACAATATTAAATAGCGTCAGACGTTGTCGATCATCTATATTTGCCGTGCGCAATTCTGTAAGCACTTGTTCTAATTGCTCTATTTGCTGCGTCTCTGTTTGCAGGGGCAACAGCGCAGCCCATTTGCGCAAATGCTGCTCATCGCTATTAAACGATCTAGGCAATGGTTGCGATAAGGGCGCATTCGTTGTTAAATACTGCTGAAATGACGATAAATTTACCATTACTATCCTTAGTAATTGCGTAGGCTATCAATAGAAGTCTATCTCTAGAATTTACCTTTATAGACGACGACACTTAAGTACAAACCACTCGGGCACAAACTATTTAGGCATAGATCTCAAATTGACTGCTCACTGACCACTTTATGAGTTTGACTCAGAGTACTTTAACAGTGCCTATTTATGAGAATTTTTAAACTTATCACTAAAAATTACTATTAATAACCCCACTCTCAACTTCGAAAGTGA
>NZ_JADGFW010000023.1:0-46569 GCF_016613355.1 Psychrobacter sp. M9-54-1
GTTACAATGTGGCTTATCCCGAACTGGGGTTATCTAGTATAAAGTGGAGGGTAACATTGTGATATTGTGGAAAACCACATTATAATTATGGTTTTCATTTATAATGGCTGTTTGATAGCTCAACTGTAAGGCTAGGTTTATGGTTAAAAAGTCTAAAGTCTGGGCTAGCTTGAACGCTTATTTTATTATCGTGGTAGCGTTCTTTGTTTGGTTGATGCTGGGTAGCGCCAATGCACAAACCTACTATTTAGGCGTGCTGGCACCGCAAGGGGAAACGGCTGCACAAGAACGCTGGCAACCTTGGCTCAATCAGCTTAATGAGCAACTCCGAGAAGACACTGTGGTTTTGGTGCCGCTAGCGTTAGAAAATTGGCAGCAGGAAATCGAAGCGCAGCAGTTTGCCCTAGTGCTTGGACCACAAGTTCAACTGATTAAAATGAATACCACCCATTGGCGCTGGCTTGCGACCTTGCAAGCTGATACAGAGACCGCTCAATTGGATATACCTGATGATAACCAGGGTAAAAACTTTCATAAAAAAAGTTTTAATAAAAGCGCTGATAAGCCGCTTTCTACAACGGTTAATCTAGCCAATGAATTTAATAAACTGTCTCAAGACAGGCAGTTAAAAGAACCCAGCGCCATGGAAGCGGTCGCCAGTGCACTTTGGGTAAAGGCGGACAGCGGTATTTATCAGTTGCAAGATTTGCAGCAGTGTAAAATTGCCGCCGTCGATAGTGAGGCTTTCGGCGGTTATCTGCTGGTCGCGCATTTATTACAACAAAACGGGGTACCGTCCAACCGTTATCAGACCCAGTTTGTAGGCTATCCTATTGAGCGCACATTACATGCATTGGCGAGTGGCAGTGTAGATGCAGCGATTGTGCCGCTTTGCCTCATGGAAGAGATGGCGCAGCAAGGAAAGATTAATAAAAAACAATACCGACTTATTCACCCTGTGGCGACCGCTTCTAGCTGTCAGTCTTCAACAAAGATATATCCCAATTGGACATTGGCGGCGACCGAGCAAGCACTTGCTGCCTTGATTCGGCAAATCAATCAAAATTTATTTGGTTTGAGTGAATTTGGAAAGAGTCAACCAGAGCAAGAGTCGTTAGGGATAGGACAGCGCTGGCTACCAGCCGAATCGAGTAGCGATGCTGAACGTATCCTTTATGATATGAATCGTCATCCGGCACAAAAGCAGCTGGGCGCGCATATGGTCGATTGGGTAAAGGCGCATCGATTGTGGATGGCAGTTATCGTTTTAATTGTACTGATATCGACGGTGAATTATGCGTGGATGAGCTGGTTGGCATGGCGACGACGGCAAAAAATCATTCTGCAAAATCAACTGATTCGTGATTATGACCTTCAGCTACGTCAATCTGAACGCTTCGATGTCATCGGTGAGATGAGTGGTTCAATCGCCCATGAAATCAATCAGCCGCTGGCGACCATTCAAAATTATGCGCCAGGCTTATTGATTCGCAGCCAAAGCAATCAAATGAGTCGGCGCGTTCAAGAAAGTACAGATGTGGATAAAAACTCGGTAAATCGTTTGCATGTGCTAGAAAAGCAAGCAATAGACAAACAAGCAACAGAAAGTGCGTTACAGCAAAATGCCGAGCAGCAAGGGGCGACACAGATAATGTTACGTTGTCAGGCAAAAGATTATAATGGTAAATCTTATATCGTATTGCATATAACCGATGATGCAGGCGGTTTTGATGAAGCGCAGTTGCTTGACCATAAGCCGTTAGAGGGTAATCAGCAGTTAGTTGAGGGTCAATCACAACAGCGTCTGACTAATAAATACGCCACCAAATCGACCAAAGAAAATGGTTTAGGCTTGGGGCTGATGATATGTCAGCGTCTATGCAAGCCGCTTGGCGGTATGATGCAGCTTGGCAATATCGAAGTGCAGCAGGAGCTTAATACTATTCAAGCGTTAGGCGGTTATCAGCAACGCTTAAAGCGGTCGTTAAATGGTAAAGTGCGCTTGATAAAAACGGAAAATACTCATCCATTAGTAAACAGGGTAGGTGCGCAAGTGTCTTTTTATCTGCCGCTGCATTTGGCAGATGATGTTGAGAGATAAGATAATAAAAACAGAGCTATGTAAATCCAAGTATTTATAAAATCTGCAAATACACTTAATCATAAGGTTGCGTATGAATGCTCAGCATAATTCAGTTAAGCACTCAGAATGGCAAACGCCAATTAATAGCAATAATGAACTTCTACTGGTTCATATCATCGACGATGAAGAAAGCGTGCGTAATTCCTGTAATTTTTTAATTAGCAGCTTAGGATTGCCGACCCAAGTGTGGTCAAGTGCCCTGACTTTTTTGCAGCAAGTTGATATCTATTATCCCGCGGTGATCGTCAGTGATTTAATGATGCCAGCAATGAGCGGTCAAGCACTACAAGCGCAGCTTAATCAACATGAAAGCCCCATTGCGCTTATTGCATTAACTGGTCAAGGTGAGATTGCTGATGCGGTTAACATGCTCAAACTAGGCGCCGCCGATTATTTAGAGAAACCGATTAATAGTCACCGTCTCCAAGAAGCGCTTGAGCGTGCGCAAGTATTAACACTCAAGCGTGCTCAGCTTTATGGGATCAAAAAACTCTATGCGCAGCTAACCGAGAAAGAAAAACAGGTCGCTCATGAGTTGATGCAAGGCAATCTGAATAAAAATATCGCCGACCCTTTAGATATCTCGATACGTACGGTAGAGGTACATCGCTCACAGGTGATGAAGAAAATGCAAGCACAGCATGTTAGTGAGCTGATTCAAAAGTTGGTCATGCTTGATTCTCAATAAATAAAACAGCCATAAAAAAACGCCTAATGAGAAGGCGTTTTATTTTTAAATTCAAAATATTTTGCGAAATGAGTTAGCTTAATATCAAACTGTCATCTTCGACCTTTTCACCGCGTGTCTGCTCAAACATATCCAGTAAATCATGCACGTTCATGCCTTTACGGATATCGCCAGATACGTCTAATACCACCTGACCTTGATGAAGCATCACAGTACGCGTACCATGAGCTAGAGCCTGCTGCATTGAGTGCGTGACCATCATCGTTGTCAGCTGATTGTCAGTAACGATTTTATCAGTCAATTCTAAAACAAACGCCGCCGTTTTAGGGTCAAGGGCCGCCGTATGCTCATCAAGTAGTAGAATCTTAGACGGCTGCAATGAGGCCATCAGCAGACTAACGGCTTGACGTTGACCACCGGATAACAGTCCCATACGGTCGGTCAGACGATTTTCTAGACCCAACTTTAATACTGATAATTTCTCACGAAATAAGTCACGGTTATTTTGATTAAGCGCAAAGTTCAAACCACGTTTGCCGCCGCGCTTATAGGCAAGCGCCATGTTTTCTTCGATGGTTAGCGCCTCACAAGTTCCCGCCATTGGGTCTTGGAAAACGCGAGCGACCCAATGGGCACGTTGGTGCGCGGTCTTTTTGGTGACATCAATACCATTTAACAAGATCGAACCGCTATCGACGCGCGTGGTGCCACTGACCGCATTTAAAAAGGTCGATTTGCCTGCGCCATTGGTACCGATGACGGTGACAAATTCACCATCGGCGATATTTAAATTGATACCGCGTAGGGCAGGGTTTTCAATGGGCGTTCCAGGATTAAAGGTCAACCGCAAATCTGTAGCTTGCATCATAATTATGATTCCTTATGGTTGCACATTGACATTAAGCCCGAACTTTACGACTTAAAAATTTATTTTTAGCTTTTGGTAAGACTAAGGCCAATACCACGAGTAGCGCGGTAATCAAGTTTAAATCTTGTGGACCAAATCCAATACTACGTAATGTACTGCTTGATAGAGCCACCTGAATAAAGAGCTTATAAAGCACCGCACCAACGACCACCGCAAAGGTAATCAGCCAAATTCGCTTAGCTGGAATTATGGTTTCACCGATGATGACCGCTGCCAAACCAATGACAATCGTCCCGATACCGATGGAGATATCAGCGCCACCTTGCGTCTGCACAAATAGTGCGCCTGCTAAAGCAATCAAGCCGTTAGAGATTGCCATACCAATGATGGTCATCCATGAGGTGTTGATACCTTGCGCCTGTGCCATACGTAGGTTTGAGCCAGTTGCCCGCATCGATAAACCCGTTTCGGTACTATAAAACCAGTTTAAAAACAACATGGCTAATAGCACGACGACACCAATAATAAGGCAGCGCATCCAGTAACCATTGCCATCACTGACCAAGGTGCTAAATACTGTCGTTTCACCTAATAATGGTAAGTTTGGCGCACCCATAATCCGTAGGTTGACAGAGTATAAAGCAACCATCACAAGGATACTGGCAAGCAGCTGTAAAATACCCAGTTTAACGTGTAGCCATGCGGTGACGATACCCGCAACTGACCCCGCTAGCATACCAAAGGCACAAGCCAGCCAAGGATTCACACCAGCGATGATAGAAATACCCGCGACAGCGCCGCCCAACGGAAAACTACCGTCAGCGGTCAAATCCGGAAAGTCGAGGGTACGAAATGAGATAAGGACGCCGAGCGCCACTAGGCCATAAATCAGACCACTTTCAAGCGCACCAAAAAAAGCAATTAAAGACATAAGAGATCAGTAAGTCATAACCCAGCGTTTAATAAATGATGGCGAGATAATTGAGATAGGCGACATATCGCGCTATCAATCAGCCAACTTTGCTTAAACGACTAAGCGGTGAATTTAACAGATAGGGGTATCTGCAGTTAGGGTCAAGCAAAACTTATAATTACTATTAATAACCCTAAGTCTTGCTTATTTAAAGCCTTGAAAAAACAAGCCCAGCCTACTGACTGAGAGCTGGGTTTGTCTGCGCTACCTATATAGCCATATCAAAATAGCCATATCCAATTAACCTAGACGATAATTGATAAAAACTACCGTTTAAATTAGAGTTAAAAGCGGCAGTTATTCTAACACTACTTTTGCTTTATCGATAACGGCTTGTGGTAGCGTGATGCCTTCGGCTTGCGCATTCTTTGGACTGACATGTAAATCAAGCGATTGCGGCGTATAAACAGGGATTTCGCCTGCTTTTTCACCGTTTAAGATACGCGTAACGATTTTACCAGTCTCGCGGCCCAAATCGTAATAGTTTACCCCTAAGGCTGCAACGGCACCGCGCTCAACCGAACTGGTATCAGAGGCAATTAGTGGAATCTTACTTTCTTTAGCGATTTGGTACAGTGATTCGTATGCTGAAACCACGTTATTATCCGTTGAGGTATAAATCATATCGACTTTACCTTCAAGGCTACGAGCGGCCATCGCAATATCGTTACTACGCTGCGCAGGCGCTTCGTGAACGTTAATACCAAGCGGGGTCAGATTCTCTTTTAGCGCTTTTAAAACGATGGTTGAGTTCACCTCACCTGGGCTATAGACATAACCGACGTTTTTTAGACTTGGAATAATTTGACGCATCAAATCGATTTGCGGGGCATAAGGAAGGGCATCAGAGGCGCCAGTAACGTTGGTGCCAGAGCCATCAAGTTTCGGTACCAGTTTTGCTGCAACAGGGTCGGTGACCGCTGAGAACACCATAGGAATGCTGCTGGTAGAAGCGGCTACAGACTGAGCCGATGGCGTGGCAATCGCTACGATGACATCTGGTGCATCAGCGACGAATTGCTTGGCAATCTGACCGGCAGTGGCGGTATTACCTTGGGCACTTTGGAAGTTGATGGTTAAATTTTCGCCTTCTTTAAAGCCGGCGTCACTTAACTCGTCGATAACGCCTTTACGCACATCATCGAGTGCTGGATGTTCAACGATGGCGGTAATAGCGACCGTTTTCATGGCAGCTTTGCTATCGCCGCCCGTTGTAGCGCCGTCAGTGGTGTTGGCATCTTGTGCTGGCTGGTTACAGCCGGTCAAGATAGCGGTGCAAACACCGCCCCATAATAAAGCCTTGGCAAAACGATTTTGATACAACATGGGTCTGACTCCTGAAAATAATAATGTGTCCGTACATTATATAAAAGATAAAAAAGGGTAGCGCTGCCAGCCATTATCCTAGCTGATTGTGTAATCCGTTGTATAGCTGATTATTAATTACCGTCCATTTATTCTTTACTATTGAGACGCAACTATTTATTAGTGACTATTTACTGGCCTTTTGTGCTTCTTTGTCGACATTGATGGCGTTTTTAAGTAAGTCTGCCGATAGGCTAGTACCTTGTTCCGCGGCGTGTTTTGGGCTGACGTATAGTGTTAAGGTATTCATCACTTGCGGTGCGATATCTTTGGTCGCTTCACCGTTTAATACCCGGTACACCATTTTGCCTGTAGTACGGCCAAAGTCATAATCATTGACACCAAGTGCCGCCGTCGCACCGCGTCTGACGCTAAATTCATCTGAGGCAATAACTGGGATATCAAGTTCATTAGCCGCATTTGCCATTGCTTCAAAGGCCGAAACCACGTTGTTATCCAATGAGGTATAAATAACCTCTACCTTGCCTGCCAGACTACGAGTCGCCATTGCAACGTCGGTAGGGCGATTGGCAGTAACGCCCAATATCTTAAGCCCGCGTGCTGGTGCTGCTTTTTCCAGTTGTTTAAGAACCACTACGGAATTGGCTTCGCCTGGGCTATAAACATAACCAATGGTTTTCACATTAGGGACAATTTTTTGAATATTGTCTAACTGCGGTTCAATAGGTAATTCGCTCGACAAACCAGTCACATTGGTTTGGATAGGCACGTCATTTTCGTCAATTAGCTTGGCTGCCACAGGGTCTGAAATGGCGGTATAAATAACCGGAACAGTTTTTGTCGAAGCAACTACCGATTGCGCAGAAGGTGTTGAGATGGCAACGATAGCATCTGGATTGTCACCGGCGAACTGTTTGGCAATTTGCCCAGCCGTTGCGGTATTCCCTTGCGCACTTTGAAAATTAACGGTTAGGTTTTGCCCTTCTGCGTAGCCGTTGTCCGCCAGCTCATCAATAATACCGCGGCGCATCTCATCTAAAGAAGGATGCTCGACAATTTGCGTGATGGCCAAGGTTTTGGCAGGCTTGTCGTTATTCGCGCTATCATCAGCGTTGACGGCAGGGTCGGTCGCATTATTAGAGCAAGCGGTTAAACCAAGCGCCGCGCTAATAGCAGCGCCGCACAGGCTAAGGCGTAAAGTAGTGGCAAAGGTCATTTTATTTTGGCTCATAGGTTAAAGAGTGCAGGTTACCCGAGTCAATATTATGTGCATGATGAGATAACGGGCGAACATAAAGGTAATCAATCCCTTGATGATTACGTCCATATTATGACAGTAATGTAACTTATGGCAATAAGAAAATAAAACGCATTTGTCATTCATTTTATAAAGGTTAGTAAAGATGGATTTTTGTCTATATTTTTATTTTTTGCCCATGCTCTTTTTATTTTGTCACCAATGAATTTTGGGCAAAAAAAGATGCCACGAAAGCATCTTTTTTATTATATAAGTACAACCGCAGTTAAGCCAACACATCACCAATCACGCAGTTGTCCGGTAAAGTAACCACCGTTAGCTGTGTTTTCGGGTTGCCAGTCGATAATACCATACCTTCTGAGATGCCAAATTTCATCTTACGCGGCGCAAGATTGGTGACGCAAATCACCTTTTTATCCAGTAATTGCTCAGGTTCATAAAACTTACGGATACCGCTAAAGACATTACGCGGTTTGTCTTCGCCAACGTCCAAGGTAAATTGTAAAAGCTTATCCGCACCTTCGACATAATTACAGGCTAAGACGTGCGCCACTTTCATCTCAACTTTGGCAAAGTCTTCAATACCAATATAGTCCGCTTGCCCAGCTTCACTGTCAGTATTAGCTGCTGGTACTGGCTGGGTGTTTACTACTGCTGTTTTATTATCTGAATTATTATTGCTGCTAGCAGTAGGAGCGTCTGCTTGTGCCAATGAAGCTTTTGAATCTTCAACCATTGCCGCAACGTCTTTTTCTTCGATACGCTGCATCAAAGGTTTAAATTTATTGATTTTATGACCAAGAAGCCATTGATTTCGGCTAGCAAAGCTTAAGTCATCAATGTTTAAGAACGCTTTAGCATTGGCCGTCAGCTCAGGCAATACTGGCGCCAGATAAACCATGAGTTGACGGAAGATATTAATCGCCACCGAGCAGACGTCTTGCACTTCTTGCTCAGTGCCCTCGATCTTGGCAAGTGACCAAGGTTTTTTCTCATCGATATATTCATTGGCTTTATCAGCACATTGCATGATTAAGCGCATCGCACGCGAGAATTCGCGGTTTTCGTAAGCGGCGGCAATTTCATCACCGGTTTTGGTAATATTTTCTAGTAATTCTGTTTCTACGCAAACCTCTGACAGCATACCGTCGTATTTCTTCACGATAAAACCGGCACTGCGACTAGCGATATTGACCACTTTACCCACCAAGTCAGAGTTGACCTTTTGCATAAAGTCTTCTAAATCAAGGTTGATATCCTCAACTTTGTCAGACAGTTTGCTGGCGAAATAATAACGCAAGTATTCAGGATGTAAGTGTTCCGCGTAAGTTTCGGCCTTGATAAAGGTGCCGCGTGACTTACTCATTTTTTCGCCATTGACCATCAAGAAACCGTGGGCAAAGACACCAGTCGGCGTACGGAACTCACTACCGGCAAGCATCGCTGGCCAAAATAGCGCATGGAAATAAACGATGTCTTTACCGATAAAATGATACACCTCGGTTTTATGCTCGTTTTCTTGCATCCAATAACGGTCAAAATCAAGTGCTTGCTCTGTATCTTCACGCTTATCACATAGGTTTTTAAAGCTTGCCATATATCCGACTGGCGCATCTAGCCAGACATAAAAGTATTTTTCTGGCTCATCGCTTGGGGTATCTGGAATTTGAAAACCAAAATACGGCGCATCACGCGAGATATCCCAGCTGGTCAGACCCGCGTCAAACCATTCTTGCAGTTTATTGGCGACGGAGACTTGCAAGCGATTTTCGCTGCGCGTCCAATCTTTTAAGAATTGCTCAAACTCAGGCAAATCAAAGAAATAATGCTTAGAAGTTTTAAGCACGGGCGTCGCATTAGATAGCGTTGAATGCGGATTGATAAGGTCGGTCGCATCATAAGTGGTACCGCACGCTTCACAGTTATCGCCATATTGGTCAAGCGCGCCGCATTCAGGACACTCTCCTTTGACAAAACGATCGGCTAAAAACAGCTGCTTTTCAGGGTCAAAAAGCTGTTTGACGTCCTTTGTACTGATATGTCCGGCGCTATTAAGGCGACGATAAATCAACTCAGAGAAATGCTTGTTTTCTTCTGAATGGGTGCTGTGATAATTATCAAAGTCAATCAAAAATTTGGCAAAATCGGCTTCATGTGAGGCTTTTACCGAGGCGATTTGCTCTTCTGGGGTGACGCCATTGGCTTCTGCTTTGAGCATAATCGCCGTACCGTGTGCATCATCAGCGCAGACATAGGTGACCTGATGGCCTTGTGCTTTCATCGCACGTACCCAAATGTCGGTCTGAATATATTCTACAAGATGCCCCAAATGGATATAGCCATTGGCATAAGGAAGAGCACTGGTTACTAGAATCTCACGCACTTTTGTCACCTATATTTTTATAAAAACGGGTTGATTTTCAAACGTCTCGAGCACTTTATGAGGAGTCAGCACCGTATTATCAATGCTAAATTATTAACACTTAAAACGTCCAATAACTCTAAAAAAGAGAAGAATTAAAAAAGTGCGCCTATGATACCGTAATTCGGCCGATTTTGTGATATTACCTTGGTAATTAAATCGATGCTTAATCACGCAGGCAGCTACGCAGTTACTCAAGGATTTAGCATATAAGTATTTTAAGATTGTTATCTGGTCGCTAGGATAATAATATGCTAAGTTAGCAAAGAGAGTGTAATTTAGTTATATCGATACATAATGTATTGTCTTATATAAACGATGAGACATTACCTATATAAAAAATAATGTGACTTGCAAGGAGATGAGCATGAGTCAATCAAAAGTATACAGTAGCGCAGCAGAGGCGTTAAAAGGTATCGTCAGTGACGGGCAAACTCTCGCTATTGGAGGGTTTGGACTGTGCGGTATTCCTGAAGCGCTGATTGAAGCGCTGCGTGATAGCGGGGTCAAGGATTTAACCTGTATCAGTAATAACGCCGGTGTCGATGATTTTGGTTTAGGCTTACTATTACAAACGCGCCAAATCAAAAAAATGATTTCATCGTATGTCGGTGAAAATAAAGAGTTTGAGCGCCAATATCTGTCAGGCGAGCTAGAGGTTGAGCTAACGCCGCAGGGAACGTTAGCGGAAAAACTGCGTTCAGGCGGCGCTGGTATTCCAGCGTTTTATACCGCAACTGGCGTTGGCACACAAGTAGCTGAAGGCAAGGAAACGCGCGAGTTTGATGGTCGCACCTATGTACTTGAGCATACTTTGCGGGCAGATGTGGCACTAATTAAAGCACAAAAGGCTGACAAAGCCGGCAACTTAATTTTTAATAAAACGGCGCGTAACTTTAATCCAGATTGTGCGATGGCGGGTAAAGTTACAGTTGTGGAAGTCGAGGAAATCGTAGAGATTGGGCAGCTAAACCCCGATGAGATTCATCTGCCGGGTATTTTTGTCCAACGTATTGTCTTAAATGATAATCCCGAAAAACGTATTGAAAAAACTACTACCAAAGCAGCCACTACAAGCGCTTAAATGAAAGATTATTTAATAGTTTTAATGAAAAAATAACAATAGGCTTTGTAAAAAATAAGGAAATTATCATGGCATGGACAAGAGAGCAGATGGCACAGCGTGCCGCTCAAGAATTAAAAGACGGCTATTATGTTAATTTAGGTATTGGTTTACCGACCCTAGTCGCCAACTATATCCCTGAGGGCGTCGATGTTTGGCTTCAGTCTGAAAACGGTTTACTCGGTATCGGTGAGTTTCCAACGGCAGAAAATGTCGATGCGGATTTGATTAATGCAGGTAAGCAAACCGTCACCACCGAACCGGGTGCCAGCTATTTTAGTAGTTCAGAATCGTTTGCGATGATTCGCGGTGGTCATGTCAATCTTGCCATCTTGGGCGCGATGGAAGTATCCGAAAAAGGCGATTTGGCTAATTGGATGATTCCGAAAAAAATGGTCAAAGGCATGGGCGGCGCGATGGACTTAGTTGCTGGCGTGCAGCGCGTGATTGTACTGATGGAGCAAGTCAATAAGCATGGCGAGCCAAAAATTCTTGCCGAGTGTGAATTGCCTTTGACAGGTAAAGGCGTGGTCGACCGTATCATTACCGAGCTTGCCGTATTAGACGTCACTGATCATGGGCTAAAACTGGTTGAGCTGGCAGAAGGCGTAAGTTTGGAGGAGTTACAAGAAAAAACGCCAGTGAGCATTACCCAATAAGCCAGTTTAATAAATAAGCGGGTAATACAGGCATCCAAACAACCTATTTAATAATGGACTATAAAATATGGCGACCACATTACAACAAGATTTGATCGGCAAAGTGGCATTAGTCACTGGCGCTGCAAGCGGCATTGGCCGTGATATCGCTGAAACCTATGCTAAAGCAGGCGCTGCCGTTGGTATTGCTGATATTAATCTGGCAGCCGCACAGCAAACGGTCGATGCTATCGAAGCCGCTGGCGGACGTGCGTTAGCGATCGCCATGGATGTGACCTCAGAGGGTGCCGTAAATTCTGGCGTACAGCAATTAGTGGATACCTTTGGTGGTATTGATATTCTTGTATCAAATGCGGGTATTCAAATCATTGACCCGATTCATAAAATGGCGTTTGCTGATTGGAAGAAAATGCTCGCTATTCATTTAGATGGGGCATTTTTAACGACTAAAGCGGCTGTGCAGCATATGTATAAGGCTGACAAAGGCGGTACGGTCATTTATATGGGCTCGGTGCACTCGCATGAAGCGTCATTATTTAAAGCACCGTATGTAACTGCCAAGCATGGACTGCTTGGACTGTGCCGGGTGTTGGCAAAAGAAGGCGCTGAACATAATGTACGCGCACATGTCATTTGTCCCGGTTTTGTCAAAACACTATTAGTCGAGAAACAAATCCCGCAACAAGCGGTTGAAAAAGGCATCAGTGAAGAATCTGTGGTAAATGACATTATGTTGGTCAATACCGTTGATAAAGAATTTACCACGGTTGATGATATCGCTCAATTGGCATTATTCTTAGCGGCTTTTCCAAGTAATGTATTTACTGGGCAGTCTATCGTTGCCAGTCATGGTTGGTTTATGAATTAACGCTGTGGTCAATGGATAGTTTTACGGGCTGTTTGCTTGGTCTAAGCATCATTCGCTTGCTAATAAAACCCCAATCCTTTAGCATTTGATTTTATGTTAATTTGAGCCAATAATATTGGCTCTTTTTTATGAGCGTCTGTTGCCCCATTTTGCGCTGCACGGAGTAAAAGCGATGAATAATAAAGACTTGGCGTTGACCTATGCCAAAAAAATAAGCCGTGCTATCGAGCAGCAGCAGTATGAGCAAGCGATCGAAGAGATTCAAGATCTGCGTCCTATCGATATAGCCGATTTATTGGCATTAATTGAACCCAAACTCGCTTGGCAGCTCCTTGCGCATTTACCCAATCGCTCGACGATATTTGCTTATTTGGATCCTGATAGTCAAGTGGCACTCGCTTATGTCTTTCCACGCGCTATTTTAGCCAAGATAGTCGGCGAGATGCCATCTGATGAACGAACTGATTTGTATAAGCGCTTAAGTCAAGACCAACGCGACGTGCTATTACCTGCCTTAGCGCAGGCAAAGCGTGAGGATATTCGTCGTCTATCCGCTTATGAAGAAGGCACGGCTGGTGCCTTGATGAGCTCCGATTATGCGACGTTAGGGGCTGAGATGACTGTCGCCGAAGCCTTGGATGCGCTACGTTTAGAAGCGCCTGATGCCGAAACTATTTATCACGCTTATGTGATTGATGACGCGCGTAAGCTATTGGGCGTGGTGTCATTAAGGGTGCTTATTTTATCATCGCCTGAGCAGCTGATTAAAGACATCATGGTCAGCTCGGTCATCTCTTCTGATGTCAACGATGATCAAGAGGACGTTGCGAAAACTGTTGCCCGTTATGACTTAATTTCCCTACCCATTACCGATGCCAGTGGGGCGTTGGTTGGTATCGTCACCCATGATGATGCGATGGACGTGGCAAGCGATGAAGCCACCGATGACTTTCATAAATCAGGCGGTGTCTCAACCATGGTCGGGCGCTTAAAAGACGTCAGTATTACCGTTCTCTATCGTAAGCGGGTTTTTTGGCTGGTGTTTTTAGTATTTGGCAACTTGCTGTCGGGGCTAAGTATCGCTAACTTCGAAGACGTCATTGCGGCAAACTTAGTATTGGTATTTTTCTTGCCTTTACTGGTTGATAGTGGCGGTAACGCCGGCTCGCAATCAGCGACTTTAATGGTACGTGCTTTAGCAACGGGTGATGTGGTGATGCGTGATTGGTTTTCGCTACTTGGCCGCGAAGCCTTAGTTGCACTGCTACTCGGTGCGACAATGGCCGTTGCCATTGCCCTTATCGGCTATGTGCGCGGTGACGCGACCGTCTCTTTGGTTCTGGCGCTAAGTATGCTGTGCGTCGTTATGATTGGTAGTGTCATTGGTATGAGTCTGCCTTTTATACTCAATAAACTCGGTTTTGACCCTGCAACCGCCAGTGCGCCTTTGATTACTTCAATCAGTGATGCGTCGGGCGTGCTGATTTATTTATTCATCGCTTCTAAATTTTTACCGATTGGTTAGTTTGTTTAATAAACGGTCATGTACATAAGACCGCTTAAATAAAAAAATAACACCAATTTTGACCCTCATACCTACTGACAGTGTGGTTTTTTTATAGCGCCCATTAAGCTACACTGTATCTATATAAAAGCATTTGGCAAAAGTTTTATGGGCTAAAGTTTTAGCTAAGAGTTCTTTTAAACAATTTCAAACAGCTATTGTTTAAAAAGATTCATCGTTTTTGCCAAATTTAACCATCGATATAGGTAGTAGAGGTAGCTATGTTTAATTTTATAAAAAAAAGAGCATCTTCGAAATCCGAATCTCCGCAGCAACAAGCGGCTCGTGATAGCGCCGTTGATCAGGTTTTATTCAATTACCATTTAGGTAATAGCAGTCTTGCGACTATGGTCACAGGTCTAGAGCGCGATGGCGATGAGCTGACTTTGGATTTGCGTCTGCCGCAAGATAGCGATCCTGAGACCATTCAGCAAGAGCTTGGCAACCTACTGCATCCGCATGGCATCAGAGTGATTCATATGAATGTGCGCCTGCCAGCACCTGCAAAAGGCGCGGGGTCAAGCCTACCAAAAGCCATGCCAAAAACCACTAACGCGATGGAAAAGCAGGCCAAACCTTCTGCAAATACAAATAGTAGCAATCAGTCCGAACCGCCGATTACGAAAGCAGCGCCGACACAAGCATCCTTAACGGCGCATCCACGTATCCGCCATATTATCGTCGTCGCTTCGGGTAAAGGCGGCGTTGGTAAATCAACCACTACCGTTAATATCGCCTTAGCATTACAGAAGTCAGGCAATCGGGTTGGCGTGCTAGACGCTGATATTTACGGACCAAGTATGCCGACGATGCTGGGCGTGGACAAAGTCAAACCTGAGCTGGAAAACGAACAGTTTGTACCTATTGAAGCGCATGGTTTGGCAATGCTATCGATTGGTAGTTTGCTCGATAGCGACAATACGCCTGTGGCGTGGCGCGGACCAAAAGCCACTGGCGCCTTAATGCAGCTCTATAATCAAACCAATTGGCCGCAGCTCGATTACTTAGTCATCGATATGCCGCCTGGTACTGGCGATATTCAGCTGACATTGGCGCAGCGCATTCCGGTGACGGGCGCGGTGATTGTGACGACGCCGCAGCATATCGCCTTACTTGATGCGCAAAAGGGCATCGAGATGTTTAATAAAACCAATATTCCAGTACTTGGCGTGGTTGAAAATATGGCGCTGCATACCTGTAGCAACTGTAACCATACCGAAGCGATTTTTGGTACGGGTGGCGGCGAAAAAATCGCTGAGCAATACCATGTGCCACTATTGGGTCAGTTGCAACTTGCTAGTGGTATTCGCGCCCAAGTGGATAAAGGTGAGCCGAGCGTGTTGGTCGATGATGAATTTGCGCCGTATTATCTAAGTATTGCGAAAAATATCGAAGCCAATATCAATAAATTTGCCAAACCTGTCGATGATAAGCGGATTTTCTAATAGTTTTTAATGGCTTCTAAAGTTAGTAAAATAGCCTAAGCATATAAAACATTAAAATCTAAGTGATTTTGAATTTCAAAAGGGAAGTATCGTGAGTCTATCCATTTATCAACGTCATTTAGACAATATCCCCAAGTAATATCAGCTCCTAAAGCTATTTCGTCCGCCGATATACGTGATTGAGCTGTCGAATAATCAAGTAAGCTCTGTTTGCTACTATAAAGATGGCAGTAGCAAACGCCATCAGGTTAATGCGGCTTTTAGCAATCGCCGAATGGTGATTGCTGATTTTTTACAAGCAGTACAAGCTATGACTGATTTATTGCTTAAGTTTTCTAGGCATCCGTTTGGCATAAGTTCTTTTGCAGTAGTCAATGTGACAGAAGAACTTATAGATGGTTTGACGATGATAGAGATTAAAGCTATTAGAGAAGCCGTTTGGGCTGCTTCAGGACAAGCGAAGAGAAGAATCGTCAGCAGCATGGTTAGCTACCAAGGACAGGTAGTCTCGTAATGAATTTTGGCTAGGATGCCTTAACCATGAAGCAAAATAATAATCATCAACCTATCACTAATCACTTGAAAGCAGTTGAGATTGACCAGCTTATTCAAAACGGTCAACCTAACTTTGGCGTTTTTGCTAACGTTAAGCGCATCAACTATCTTGACTATCACAGTCATCTTATCTCGCAAAAAGCACTGCCAAACTGGCGCAAAGAATTAAAAGCCAACCAATTTTGTTTTATCCAAATTATCGAGCCGCCTTATCGATTTTGCCTAGCACTAGCGACGATTAAGCTTGCGACCAGCGCCTTCGTGTATCTCTATAATGATGAAACTAGTGAGCTAGAAGTTTGCGAAGCCTTGCAACCTTTGACTTGGCAGACCTTATTAGGAGGCGATTGTTATCAGGGTCAAATGGCATTTACTCATGACAAGCTGACCGTAACATTGGATTTTACGCCTTCCCAGATTAACGTTGTGCTAGATAGTCAAAACCTTGCACTCAATACAACCTTAGTAAGACAATCACAGCCACTAGCTATCTGTACACCGACAGGTAGGCGAGGTTGGACCTTTACCCAAAAAGAGCCGCTGACAGCAATATCTGGACATCTACTTATTAAAGATAATTCAAAATTTAATACTAAAGCTCTGGATACTCAGTCCAAAAAAATCGATTTTAGCGCCACCACTATAGCCAACCTAGATTGGACGCTTGGCTATATGCGCCACAAGACCAATTGGTTTTGGACTTGTATTAATAGCTACTTGCCCGATGGCCGTCATTTCACCTTAAACTTATCGATGGGCGTCAATGAAACCGGCGCCAGTGAAAATGCCTGCTGGCTTGATGGGCAGATAGTGTATTTGCCGCCTGTGATGTTTATACGTCAAGATTTGGATGCAGCTGCGCAGCATACTTGGCGTATTTATCATCAGAACCTCGGCTGGAGTAAGGTTGATATTGATTTAACCTTTACGCCGATTACTGTTTATAAAAAGACCGATAACTTTGGTGTGCTCGCTAGTATCTTTGAGCAATGGCTGGGTTTTTATAGTGGTGAGATACGGCTAGCAGATGAGGTGATTAAGCTTGATAAGGTAATGGGCTTAGCGGAAGATCATTTTGCTAAATGGTAACTGATGAGCGCCTATTATGCATTTATAAATAGCAGGTTTAATTTTAAAGTCGTTGCCGCTCTATAAATTGCGCCGTCAATTCCGTATAATCGTCGCTACCAAAAATCTATTATCGCAATGGCTATTAAAAATTGGCTATTGAAAATTTTTTAAGGAACAACAATGTCTATCAAGTCTGACCGCTGGATTCGTAAAATGGCCGAAGAACATGGCATGATTGAACCATACGAGCCAGGTCAAGTACGTTTTAATGATGCCGGCGAGCGTTTGGTCAGTTATGGTACCTCAAGTTACGGCTATGACGTACGCTGTGCGCCTGAGTTCAAAGTCTTTACCAACGTGCATTCAGTGATTGTAGACCCAAAAAACTTTGATGAAAAAAGCTTCATTGACGTCATCGGTGACGAGTGTATCATTCCGCCAAATTCGTTTGCTTTGGCGCGCACGATGGAGTATTTTCGTATTCCGCGTGATGTGCTGACAATTTGTCTTGGTAAATCGACCTATGCACGCTGCGGTATCATCGTCAACGTCACACCACTTGAGCCTGAGTGGGAAGGGCATGTGACGTTAGAGTTTAGTAATACCACCAACTTGCCTGCGCGTATTTATGCGGGCGAGGGCGTGGCACAAATGCTATTTTTTCAAAGTGATGCCGATGACGTTTGTGAGACCAGTTATAAAGACCGTGGCGGTAAATACCAAGGTCAGCGCGGTGTGACGCTGCCAAGAACCTAATCATCAAGCACTTAAACGCCAAGAGATTAAGTGTTTTTTAGTCTGTTAGTATTTTGGGCTAACAAGAAAAAAAGCCAGCATCTTGAATATGACTGGCTTTTTTATGGCTGACTCTTTTGGCTATTTCAAAATCGATTTTTTAACGCAATTATTTTAAAACTTTTAACCCGGCTTTATTATCGCGCTTAGGTTTCGGGGCAGCGGCACTTTTCTTAAAGGTAGTCGCTGCATCTTCTTCAGGGACATAATCATCATATTCATTGGGATCAAAAAACATCCCTTGCGAATTTTCTTTGGCATAAATCCCCATTACCGCCGTCAATGGTACCCAAATCTCTTGCGAGACACCGCCGAAGCGCGCACTAAAATGAATATAATCATTTTCCATGCTCATATTACCGGTTGCGCGGCTAGCAATGTTGAGCACGATACGTCCGTCTTGGACATGCTCTTTAGGGACTTGTACATTGTCAGCAGTAGCATCTACCATCAGGTATGGGGTGAGCGCATTGTCCTCTATCCATTGATATAGCGCGCGCACCATATAGGGACGTGTTGGGGTAATAGAGGTGGTTTCTTCGCTCATTTTTCGGTTTCCTTATGCATTATTATTAAATACTATCTCGTTTGCGATAAAGTCGTGGTTATAGAAAAATCATTCACTATATCGCTATTCTATATCAGAGTCTATTTTAGGGGAGTCATCAGCGGTTGTCTAATTAACGCACGCTTTTTTGAAAGCTGTCACGTTCAAAGACCCGTTTTTGATAGTCGAATAGAGGGCGGCTGATAGCACACGGTAGCTCAATACCCATCTCTTCCAATCGCCATAACAGCGGGGCTAATAGCACGTCGCACCAACCAAACTCGTCGGCCATAAAGTAAGGCTTATGAGCGAATAAAGGCGACAAAGTAATCAAGGAGTCGCTTAGCTGCTTTTTCGCCAAGGCTGCTTGCGCTTTGTTAAAACTGTCCGGATGCAACAGCAATCGTTTGCCGAGCACCAACCAATCATGTTGTATACGCCAAGCCAATTGGCGAAACTGGGCGCGCTCTTGCGGCGTGTCTGGCAGTAGTTTATTGGCATGATAACGCTCCTCAAGGTATTCGAAGATAACGTTAATCTCATATAGCGCAATCTCACGCTGTTGCAAAACAGGCAAAGTGTGATAAGGATTGAGCTCGGTCAAGTCTTCCGGACGCTCAGAATGTAGCCGCGATAAATAATAGGCAAGCTTTTTTTCTTCAAGCAATAGGCGGACCACATGGCTATTGTAGCCATCGTCAGCGTATAAAATCAGCTGACTACTTGGAATGTCATTCGCATCAATCATGGAAGCCTAATGTATTAATAAAGCCTATTATCGTAAACAATGTCGCCGCGTTTATCAAGGTAGTGTACGTAAACATTGCCCATGAGGCGATCGTTAACAGAAGATTTTATAATTAACCATTTATGCAGACATAAAAAAGCACTACCGAAGTAGTGCTTATTTTTTAGATTAACTTTGGATCTTTATTGCTTTATTATTTTACGTCTTTCCAAAACTCTTTGTTCAATAAGTAAACTGGAATGAGCAGTACTAACAAGAATAAAATCACAAAGAAGCCAATCACTTGACGGTCATGACGGGCAGGTTCTGCCATCCACGCCATAAAGTTGACCAAGTCACCAACTTCAGATTCAAACTCTTCAGCACTAAGCTCTTCTTGCATGTTATGCAACACGTGCGGCATAGCAGCGTTTGCTAGAACTAAGTTGTTAGCGCCCCAAGGACGGCTTGGATCTTCATAGAACGATAGCAAATACGTATAAACCCAGTCATCACCGCGTAGTCTTGTTTCAAGTGACAAGTCCGGAGGTGCAGCACCAAACCATGATGCTTGTACTTCAGGATCGATTTCAGCATTGATATGATCACCGATTTGATCGGTGGTGACCATCAAATACTTTTCAACCAGCTCAGGCGGTATCTCTAAATCTTTAGCAATGCGCGAATGACGAACATACTTTGCTGAGTGACACCCAGCGCAGTAGTTCATAAATATTTTCGCACCGTTTTGTAGCGAACCCTTATTGGTAAAATCAATAGGGGCGGTGCTACAAGCCAAATTTTCTACCACGCCGTCGGCATTGGTAAAAGTACCGCAGCCACCGCCTGCTGCCAGTGCGCTACCAGCAGTCAAGGTTAATGCCGCGCCTAAGCCTAGACCAGCTAGGGATTTAATTAGCGTGCTCATTAGTGACCTCCGGTAACGCGTTCTGGTGGCTGTTTACACTTCTCAATGGCAGTGTAAAACGGCATCAATAAGAAGAACAAGAAATATAGAACTGTGAATATACGTGACATGATAGTCGCCGTTGGGGTTGCAGGTGTTGCACCCAAGTAGCCTAATACGACAAAGCTGATAGCAAAGACAGTAAGCGCAATCTTTGACAGAATACCTTTATAGCGTATAGAGCGTACAGGAGATCTATCTAGCCATGGGATCAAGAATAGGAAGGCAATCGCACCGCCCATTGCAATAACACCACCAAGCTTATCAGGAACGGCTCGTAAGATGGCATAAAAAGGTGTGTAGTACCATACTGGCGCAATATGCGCAGGTGTTTTCAGCGAGTTCGCTGTCTCAAAGTTTGGTGGCTCAAGGAAGAAACCACCGCCTTCTGGGAAGAAGAATACGACTGCAAAGAAACAGATAAAGAAGACAACAATACCAACCATATCGTGCACAGTATAGTACGGATGGAATTCGATACCGTCTAATGGTACGCCATTCTTATCTTTTAGCTTTTTAATATCAATGCCATCAGGGTTGTTCGAACCAACGTGATGCAGCGCCACTAAATGCATAAACACTAAGCCGACAAGGACAAGTGGAATAGCAACCACATGCAAAGCAAAGAAGCGGTTTAAGGTAATACCTGAGATGATATAGTCACCACGTACCCATTCAGCAAGACCGTCACCAATGACAGGTAGAGCCGCAGGTAAGTTTAGAATAACCTGAGCACCCCAGAATGACATGTTGCCCCAAGGGAGTAGGTAACCGAAGAAACCTTCTGCCATTAATGCTAGGTAAATACCCATACCGATAAGCCAAATAAGCTCACGCGGTTTTTGGTATGAACCGTACAGCAAGGCACGGAACATATGCAAATATACGACGACGAAGAACGCAGAAGCGCCCGTCGAGTGCATATAACGGATGAGCCAGCCACCTTTGACATCACGCATGATATATTCAACAGACGCAAATGCCCCTTCGGCACTTGGGTTGTACATCATCGTTAGCCAAATACCAGTCACCAATTGGTTGACCAATACCACCATTGATAACACACCAAAGAAGTACCAAAAGTTAAAGTTCTTTGGTGCATAGTACTTTGACATATGATATTCATAGGTTTCAGTCGCAGGAAAGCGCGCGTCCACCCAATGCATTAATTTTTTACCCATGCTCATATTAAGCCTCCCCAATCGTCAAGATAGTACCATCCATACTGTACTCTGGGATTGGTAAGTTAAGCGGTGCAGGGACACCACTATAAACACGACCCGATAAATCGTATTTAGAGCCATGACATGGGCAGAAAAATCCACCGTACCAGTCATTACCGCCTAAATCAGCTGCGCCCACATCAGGACGGTAGTTTGGTGCACAGCCTAAATGTGTACAGACGCCTTCTACCACCAGTACCTCTGGTGATAAAGAGCGCTCAGGGTTTTGGCAATACTCTGGTTGTAGCGATGCTTCTGAATTAGGGTCAGATAGTAATGGCTTAACTGACTCAAGCGTGCTCAACATGTCTTCGGTACGTTTTACCACAAAGATAGGTTTGCCCCGATATTTGACGACAATCATCTGTCCTGCTTCGATAGAACCAATATCTTGGGTCACTGCAGCGCCTGCAGCCTCGGCTTTTGCGCTCGGCGTCCAAGAACGGACAAAAGGTGTCGCCACAGCAGCTACCCCAGCTGCACCAATGACGGCAGTCGAGGCAATAAGAACTCTACGACGTTGTACGTTAACGCCTTCGGCATGGCTCATTAATACTTCCTCCAGGTGAATGAAATGGGATTATCCCACACTGGGTTTGTGGCTTAGAAAATGACAATTATCAAGCCACGTTAGCTGTGCCTAATTTTGCTAATTGTTGCTATTCTAAGCTATTTCGGTCATAAAATAAATTATTGTGTTAAAAATAAAGCAGCCTTGAGAAAACGTACTCCAGTGTTAAACAAGATAATTGGTCTAAAACTGCTTAATTATCAATATTTAACCTACCTTAAAGTACGCTTTTTTATCAACAAGACTATTATGAATAATGACCTTATAATTAATAAGGGTATTCAGCAATAGGGAATGATACTTGAAATCAAGACAATGTTCACTAACTTTCCGCACATTACACGGTTGTAAGTGGTCGTAAGCTATTTATAACCCTTAACCACTTTCGATATAAGGTTATGCGGTGATAAATAGCTCTAGACAATATCAACTCTCGAGCGTATGCCAGCGCTCAAGCTTAGTCATCATCTCATCTTCGATGACTAATAAACGCTCACTGGCAGCCGTAGCGGCGTCCATATCTTTCGTAAACCATGAACCGTCAGCCAACTTTTCTTCCAGCTCCGTTTGCTCAGCTTCCAATGCAGCGATTTCTTTTGGCAAATTATCGAGTTCACGCTGTTCATTGTAGTTAAGCTTTTTCGCAGCGGTATTAGACTTTGCCGCGACCGTAGTTTTATTGTTAGCTTTGCTACTAGCAGCATTATCGTTAGACGATTTAGCATTCTTAGCTCTCGCTTCTTCTTCACGGTTTTTTTGTACCAAGTATTCTTGATAGCCGCCGACATATTCTTTGACGATGCCATTACCGTTTTCATCCGTGTCAAATACCCAAGTAGAGGTAACGACGTTGTCCATAAATGAGCGGTCATGGCTAATCAGCAAGATAGTACCGTTGAAGCTGGCAACCGACTCTTCTAATAGCTCAAGGGTGGCCATATCTAAGTCGTTGGTTGGCTCATCGAGTACCAAAATATTGGCAGGCTTTAATAATTGCTTGGCAAGTAGTACGCGATTACGCTCACCACCTGATAATGCTTTAACAGGCGTACGCGCACGCTCTGGAGCAAATAAGAAATCTTGCAGATAGCTCATGATGTGCGTTTTGCGCCCGCCAACTTCGACGAAGTCAGAACCTTCAGAGACGTTTTGCGCCACGCTGGCTTCTAGATCTAACTGGTCACGCAGCTGATCGAAAAAGGCAATTTTTAAATTAGTGCCAAGCGTGACGCTGCCGGTCTTGGTGACTTCATCATCAGACATATCGAGTAGGGCTTTAATCAGCGTGGTTTTACCCGCGCCGTTGGGACCGACGATACCGATTTTGTCACCGCGCATAATCATGGTGCTAAAGTTGTCGACCAAGACGTTGCCATCATATTCCAGATGCAGGCTCTTAACTTTACAAACCAGCTTGCCGCTTTTCTCGCCTTCTCCCATGGTGATATTGACGTTACCGACTTGCTCGCGGCGGCCTTTACGCTCTTCGCGCAGGGCTTTTAGCTCACGGACACGGCCTTCGTTACGGGTACGACGCGCTTTGATACCTTGGCGAATCCAAACTTCTTCTTGTGCTAACTTTTTATCAAAATTAGCATTGTTTTTTTCTTCAGCGAGTAGCTGCTGCTCTTTTAATTCTTGATAACGCGCATACCCTTTAGCGCCTTGGGTGACGTCATAGCTGGTCAATTGACCGCGATCAAGCTCAACGATACGGGTAGCAAGCTTATTAACAAATGCTCTATCGTGCGTCACGAACAATAACGTCAGACCTTGCCAGTCGAGTAAAAAGCGCTCTAACCATTCGATACTTTCAACGTCTAAATGGTTGGTTGGCTCATCGAGTAATAGCACATCAGGCTTGGTAACTAATGCACGCGCAAGTAGCACGCGACGTTTACGACCACCAGAGAGTGAAGACAAGTCAGCTTCAGGATCAAGTCCCATAGTCGTAATTAGACGGGTCGCATCACGCTCTAAATCCCAACCATGTACCGCATCGATATCGTGTTGCAAGGTTGCCATATGCTCGCAAGCGTCCATATCGCCATTGGCACACATATCGACTTGCTTATTATAGTTAATCAGCAAATCAGCGGTGTGGCGGCTACCGCCCATCACGATGTCCAAGATACGTCCGCTGGTTTCCGGAACGTCTTGCTCTAACATCGCAACACGCATGCTGCTATTTTTGATAATCTCGCCGCTGTCAGGCTGCAATGAGCCATTAATCAGTTTAAATAAGGTAGATTTGCCTTCGCCATTACGGCCAATCAAACAAACGCGCTCGCCTGCATTGATTGAAAAATCGATGCCATCGAGAATAGGAGCGACGCCAAAGGCCAAGTGAATATCTTTTAAATGTATCAATGCCATAGAATATCTTAAGCTTATATAATAGTGAGGTAGGGGTTGTTGCAAAATTCCTAGCAGTATAACATGCTGCCACCTAACTGTAGTATGCGTAAATGCCTTTATAAACACTATTTTATAAAGTCTATTTTAAATGGTTAGGTCTGAGATTTAATAAAGAAAATAACCATACTATCTATTATTGAGAACTACTATTGAGAAAAATATGAATCAACCAAATTCGATAGAAAAAAACGCTCCTAATCAACAAGCTCAGCTGGCAGATAGCCAAGCGGATTTACAAGCGCAGGTTATTGAATTGCAAATGAGCCTCTCTCATCTCGAAGTTACCGTCGAGCGACTTAATGAGGTGATTACGCGCCAAGATAGAGACATCCAAACCTTGCAGCGCCAACTACAGTTTATCTATAAGCAAGTGCAAAACCAAGATAGGGAAGGCGGTGTAGCGCCTTTTGATGTTATGGCGGATAGACCACCACATTATTAACAATAAGATATTCTCAATATAGACAATAAATAATGGCATAGTATTTATTGAATATTTATATGCAATTTTTGGCATAAATATACGGTTCGCTGACTATTCAGTCATATTGCAGAAACAATGTGTTTTTCGGTTGTTTTCATGTAAAAAACACATTAGTATCCTTCACCTTAGATACTGCCTACCTAACAAAGTTCGGTGTAGCGGTAAAACAATGTGGATGTTTGGAGATACACAATGGGCGCAAATTTCAATCTAAAGACTCTAACAGTAGCTTTGGCTGCTCTTTCTGCAGCTAGTATCGCTAGTGCGGCAGGTCTTGATCGTTCAGGTCAAGATATTACGGCGTTTTTGCAAGATGGTACCTATGCTGAAACGGTTTACACTTATATCGATGCTGATGTTAGCGGTAAAGACTCTTCAGGTAATAAAATTGATGACATCGCAGAAGATTATGACTTCTTCCGTTATGGTGTAAAAACGGATATCAACGACACCTTTAGTTTTGGTATCTTATATGATGAACCATTTGGTGCTGCAGCCGACTATACTGGTAAAAACGACTTTATCACTAACACTGATGCAGATGCCATTATTCAAGACTTTACAAAAAATCCTAATCTAACCGAAGCTTATGTAGATTCTGTATTAATACCGCAATTGCAAGGTGCTCTTGCTCCAGGTAATCCAGGTGGCTTGACAGCTGAAGAACTCAAGGCTGCACAAGGTCAGCTAATTGGTTTAGAAGCTGCAAAAGGATTGGCAGCAGTTGCAGGCGAAGCGACACAAGTTGAAGTACGCACAGAAAGTATTACTGGTATTCTTGGCGCTAAGTTTGGTACTAATAAAGAATTTCAAGTGTACGGCGGTCCAGTTGCTCAACGTGTAAGAGCAGACGTAAAATTGCGTGGCGATGCATACAGCTCAGCGAAAGGCTACACTACCCATATTAGTAAAGACCAAGACTATGGCTGGCTTGCTGGTATGGCTTATAGTAAGCCAGAAATTGCCTTAAAAGCTGCTTTGACTTATCGTTCGGAAATTAAGCATAACGCAAAAGCTTTTGAGACTTTTCCTTTAGCTACCGCTGCAGGCGCTACCGTAGGTTTACCTCTATCGACTACCAGATATTCTGATATCGAAATCAATACGCCAGAGTCAGTGAACTTCGACTTTCAAACAGGTATTAATTCAACGACTTTAGCAACTGCCAAAGTTCGCTGGGTACCTTGGAGCGATTTTGCTATCGTACCTTCGTTATATAATGATGTAAGTAAGGTTTCAACAAAAGATGATAAAGGTCTTGCATTGGTAAGCTACGATAAGGATCAATGGCAAGTAGAGTTAGGCCTTGCAAAACGTCTAGCACCGAAGTTTGCGGTAAGCGGTACTGTTGGTTGGGATAGTGGCGCAGGCAACCCTGTTACTTCACTCGGTCCAATCGAAGGCTACTATAGCGTTGGTTTAGGTGGTAAATATGATATCACTGAAAACTGGGCAGTATCTGCTGGCGGTAAGTATTTATGGTTCGGTGATGCAGAAGGTCAAATACCTAGTAAAGTAATTGTTAGTGACTTCGAAGACAACGATGGTTTTGCTCTTGGTGTAAAACTGTCTTACCAAGCTAAGCAAAATTTTAACTAAGAATTTATGTCTTTAATCTAAATCAGATTATTTGAGTCAGAATAAAAACGATCCTCAGTGGGTCGTTTTTTTATGCTTTGAAAGTTGGAAAGCGTTCTCATCTGAAGTGGTTATAAGCAAGCATATACTTATAGGCGATTAGATCTAATTCGTAAATTTTTTACTGACTTTTATTTGCTAAGTTTGGGCACGAATAACTGAACTAAAGAGTCACTATCAAGAAATAAAGTGTTTTAAGTATTGTTTTAGTGTTAAAAAATCATTACTATGCATTTAGGACGTCGTTTACATAATCTTATATTTTAAGCAACAATGCCGAATATCAGTTATGGGAATGATTTAACAATGAGGATGTTTGGAGATACCCAATGCGCGCTACTTTTCATTTAAAAACTCTTGCCGTAGCAATTGCTACTCTTTCTGTAGCTAGTATGACTAATGCTGCAGGTCTTGATCGCTCTGGTCAAGATATTACAGCATTCCTACAAGATGGCACCTACGCCGAAGCAGTCTATACCTATATTGATGCTGACGTCACTGGTAATGATAATGCTTACGTCGGGACTAGTGATACCGCTTATGTAAAAGGTAACAAGACTGGCGATATCGCTGAATCTTACGATTTTTTCCGTTATGGTGTAAAAACAGATATTAATGACACTTTTAGTGTTGGTATTTTATATGATGAGCCATTTGGCGCTGCTGCTGCCTATACTGGAGATAATAACTTTACAGGTGCGCCAACTGCAGCAATTGATGGTCTTATTGCACAACAGTTAGATGGAAAAGTTCCAGGGCAAACAATTACCAGTGCTGCAGGACTTGATGCTTATGTTAAAGGGGTACAGCAACAACTAGCAGCAGGTAGAGAACAAGTTAGACAAGGTGAAGCGGCAATTGCAGCAAATCCGGCACTTGAATCTACTTTACGTCCACAAATCGTAGCTGGAAAGGCACAAATTGCTGCCGGCGAAGCACAAGTAGCTCCCTTAGTAGGCCTCAATGGTTATGCCGCTGGCCAGCTTGCTAATACTGAAGGGACTAATGTTGAAGTACGTAGTGAAAGTATTACGGCTATTTTAGGCGCAAAATTCGGTGCGAATAAAGAGTTCCAAATCTATGGTGGTCCAGTCGCTCAGCGTATCGAAGCTCAGACGAGATTACGTGGTAGCGCTTATGACCTTGCTACTGGTTATACTTCAAATAGTAACCCTGATATGGATTATGGTTGGCTAGCAGGTGTATCTTATAGTAAGCCTGAAATCGCTTTAAAAGCTGCACTGACTTATCGTTCAGAAATTGACCATAAAATGGATATCACTGAAACATATCCATTAGCAGGTCTTTTAGCAGGTAATCCAGCTGCAGCAACTCAAACAAATGAGATGGAAATAACTACCCCAAAATCAGTCAACTTTGATTTTCAAACGGGCATTAATCCAACAACTTTAGCTACCGCAAAAGTACGCTGGGTACCATGGAGTGACTTTGCAATTGTTCCGCCGTTATACAATCAAATAAGTAAGCGCGCGACTGGTGATGATGTTGGTCTTCCATTGGTAGATTATGATGATGATCAGTGGCAAGTAGAACTTGGTCTTGCTAAGCGTTTAGCACCAGCTTTAGCCGTTAGTGGTACTGTTGGTTGGGATAGTGGTTCAGGTGATCCGACAACATCACTAGGTCCTATTGACGGTTACTATAGTGTCGGTTTGGGTGCTAAATACAACGTTACCCCTGAATGGGCAGTATCAGTAGGTGGTAAGTACCTGTGGTTTGGTGATGCTAAAGGCAAATTACCAACTCAACAAATCGTTGGTGATTTCCAAGACAATGATGGCTATATCCTCGGAATGAAGTTATCTTACCAAGGTAAATAAACTATCGTTATAAATTCAGTTACTATATTAAAAAAAGCGATCTTTAAGATCGCTTTTTTGTCGATTAACAGACTAGACATTATGATAACTTTAAAGGCCATCGATGCAATGAAAGAAGAAAAGACAAAACCACCTCATTAGGTTTACAATTTTGGAAACGCGACTTTACTTTACTAGGACTTACACCACGATTGGTATTCGATTATGAAACAACATCAAGTAATTTTGGTTATTACGATGATCGTGATGAAAAATCGGCGACAGTATTATTAACCAAAAGCTTTTAATACTATGTATCCAAGTCCTATCGCTCATAATAAGAAAACCCTCACCAAATTGGTGAGGGTTTTCATTATTGTATAATGAATAAAAAGAGCTTACTTATCTAAGTTCATTTCCATCTCTTTATACTTAGCAGATACTGACGGTCTTGGACCACCAGTCATGATACTGACAGCAAAGATAGCGATGGTACTCAAGATAAAGCCTGGAACGATAGCGTATAACCAACTGTTTAGTGCCACTCCATTCATCTCGAACGGGCCATAGACCCACAGGATAACGGTCAATGCACCAACCACCATACCGGCGACCGCGCCATTGCGGTTCATGCCGCGCCATGTCAGACTGAAAATAACCAAAGGCCCGAATGCGGCACCAAATCCTGCCCAAGCATTAGAAACTAAGTTCAATACCGAGCTTTCTGGATTAGACGCCAGCAAAATAGCGACAACGGCCACCACAATAACTGAGATACGTCCGACCAATACTTGACGCGCTTCTGGAGCGTCTCTATCAAAGAAAAGCTTATAGACGTCTTTGGTCAATGAGCTTGATACCACGAGTAGTTGTGATGATATGGTACTCATAATTGCGGCTAAAATGGCCGCTAATAAGAAACCTGAAACAAGTGGGTGGAACAAAAATTGCGTGAATACCAAAAAGATGGTTTCAGGGTCATCTAGCGTCATCGCCGTTTTTTGCACATAGGCGCGGCCCGCGATACCCGTAACACAAGCACCGATCAGGCTGATAATCATCCAGCTCATACCGATATTACGTGCTGTTGGCACATCTTTCACTGAACGAATCGCCATAAAACGTACGATAATATGCGGCTGACCAAAATAACCAAGGCCCCAAGCGAGTAAGGAGATAATACCTAAAGCTGTCATGCCACTCGTGATATCGAGCATGCTTGGATCGATGGCTCTGATAGCATTGGTCGTTGCGCTTACGCCACCAAGGTCAGTCAAAGCAACGATAGGGACAATCACCATGGCAAAGAGCATGATAATACCTTGCACAAAGTCGGTCATTGATACGGCTAGGAAACCACCAAATAGCGTGTAAGCGACGACGACGCCAGCGGTCACCCACAGACCTGTACTGTAAGAAAGGTTGAGCGAGCTTTCAAAGAGCTTACCGCCACCGACCAAGCTTGCGGCGGTATAGACGGTAAAGAATAAGATAATAACCACGGCTGAGATAACCCGCAGTAAATGTGATTTGTCCTCAAAGCGGTTAGCGAAATAATCAGGTAAAGTGATGGCGTTGTCAGCGACTTCGGTATAAACGCGAAGACGCGGTGCCACGATGATATAGTTTAAAAAAGCACCCAAGGTCAAACCAATGGCAATCCAAGCGCTGACCACACCGTCAGCGTACATCGCACCGGGCAACCCAAGGAGCAACCAACCCGACATATCCGATGCACCTGCTGATAAGGCGGTGACTGCAGGACCTAGGCTACGTCCACCCAGCATATAGCCTTCAGTATCATTGGCTTGCTTAAAATAAGCATAAACACCAATCCCAATCATCACTAAGAAATAGGCGCCAAGTGATATCAGCACGCCACTAGAAACTCCGTTCATATAAACTGTCCTTAACCAACATAGTTAGCTGTCATTATTTTTAACGAGAAAAATTGAGTCTGATAAGACGCTGCTCAAAACAATATTTTAAGAACATAATCTAAAGACGAAAAAAGCCATTAAGTAGGACATAATGGCTTTTGTTCAAAATCTGCTGTTAGTTTTATATGATTGGTGTGGTTGTGGGTTGATACCTACAAAGTTATGATGAAATGCAAACGGCAAACTTGTAACGCAATCTTATCTTCTCACTTGCATCAAATCATCGTTTATAAATATCAGCCGCTTATATAACCAATCATTTAAAACCATCAAACCTACTGCTTACTATCATATATTACTAGAAGTCTTCAATATATGATTATCAGTGAGTTTCAGGTAAAATTATGTTATTTAAACAACGTCAGACGTATTATAACGTATGAGTCACACAAATGCGAACGCGCCTATTTATCAAATAAATATCTTGATTAGCGAATAATATATAATCGCTTGCCAAAGCTTTAGTCAATTGGCGCAAGCAAATCTAGTAAAGCCGTTACGCTACTAGATTGGGTGAGTTTTGGATTAATGACCACGCCCAAATAACGCTGTAATTCGATATTATCGGCCATATCGATACGTTCCAAATCCTGACTGACCATAGTTTGCGGCAATACTGACCAACCAAGACCGACAGAAACCAGCATGCGGATTGATTCTAAAGGATTAGTGCTCATAGTGGCATAAGGTTTTAAATTATGCTTGGCAAATTCCGCTAAGGTGATTTGGCTAGTAAAAGTATTGGCAGACGGTAAGATAGCAGGGTAGCGCGCCAATTGCTCGAGCGTCACATTGGACTTGGTCGCCAAAGGCGATAACGTACCGGTCATAAAGTAAAGCGGATCTGACCACAAGGTATGATAGGTTAAGCGTTTATCATAGACGGGCGGCAAGGTTAAAAATGCGAGTGACAAATCGCCATCGAGCACGGCTTTATGAGCCGTTTCTGAATCGACAAAATGCACTTCTAGCTGCACTGCAGGATAGGCTTGGATAAAATGCTTGAGCACAGGGGCTAGATGGTGCAAGCCAATATGGTGGCTGGTGCCGATAACGAGTTTGCCCGAGACAATATGCTGCGAATGCTGGAGATTGATTTTAAAGTTTTCATAATCTTCAAGCCAGCGTTTGGCATGAGGTAACATCTCACTAGCCGCTTGCGTCGGTACAATACCGCGCCCGACTGTATCAAATAGGGTGATGTTAAATTCGTCTTCTAAGTTTTTAATACGTTTACTGACCGCAGGCTGAGTGATAAACAGCTTTTCTGCGGCACCTGAAATGCTGCCTGTTTGCATAACCGTGACGAATGTCGTCAAATTTGTGGTATTCACACCGATGTCCTTAGCTAGTAGCGAGCTATAATTAAAAGTTGGCTGACCTAATCAAAATGAATTAGAAATAAAAGTTTGTGACTATGTAAAAATCATCAATTATTATTATAGGATTAGCCTGCTATAATCACAAGACATCAAGACGTATTGTGACATATTTATTCTGTTAAGCGCATTTTTGACGGCGTATTACTTGTTTTACCAGGCGTTTAGCATCATAAATAGTCATTATTATAAAATATTTGTCTTTATAAAATATCTGGTTAATTAAATATTAGATGTAAACAGCAACTTAAAGTGCGCCAGCAAATAGATTAAGTCATACTTTCATTAATAAAGTAATGAGCCATTTAGTCATTAGTAAATAAAAGGATAGCAACATGGCCGGTCAAACGTTATATGACAAACTTTGGAATGCTCACGAAGTCACCAAGCGTGACGATGGTTCGAGCCTAATTTATATCGACCGCCATTTGCTGCACGAAGTGACAAGTCCGCAAGCCTTTGAAGGTTTAGAGCTTGCCAATCGGGAGCCGTGGCGTCTGTCGGCTAATATCGCAAGCCCGGACCACAACGTGCCAACAGTGACCAAAGAGCGCTTAGAGGGTATGTCTGGTATTAAAGACAAAGTATCGCGTCTGCAAGTGCTGACCTTGGATGAAAACTGTAGCAAGTTTGATATTGCTGAATTTACCATTAATGATGCGCGTCAAGGTATCTTGCACGTAGTCGGTCCTGAACAAGGCTTGGTCTTGCCTGGTATGACGGTGGTTTGCGGTGATTCGCATACCGCTACCCATGGCGCTCTTGGCTGCTTAGCGCATGGTATCGGAACCTCAGAAGTTGAGCATGTACTAGCCACTCAGTGTTTGATTCAAAAGAAATCAAAAAACATGCAAATCCGAGTCACTGGTAAGCTTGGCGCTGGCGTGACCTCAAAAGATGTGGTACTTGCTATCATTGCCAAAATTGGCACCGCAGGCGGGACAGGGTACGCCATTGAGTTTGCAGGGCAAGTATTTGAAGACATGAGCATGGAAGGTCGTATGACCGTCTGTAATATGGCGATTGAAGCGGGTGCACGCGTCGGCATGGTTGCTGTCGATGATACGACGATTGAGTATGTCAAAGGTCGTCCTTATGCGCCAACCGAGGAGCAGTGGGAGCAAGCCGAAGCTTATTGGCGCACTCTGTATTCAGATGATGATGCGGTATTTGATAGCGTGATTGAGATTGATGGTAGCGAGATAGCGCCGCAAGTATCTTGGGGTACCTCACCTGAGATGGTCGTAGATATTACCCAGTCGGTGCCAACGCCTGACCAAGCAGTTGATGAAGCACAAGAAGAAGGCTGGTTACGCGCTTATACTTATATGGGTTTAGACGCTGGGCAAAAAATTACTGATATCCAGCTTGATCGTATTTTTATTGGTTCATGTACTAACTCACGTATCGAGGATTTACGTGATGCCGCAGCGGTGATTAAAGGCCGGAAAGTTGCCGATAATATTAAAGAAGCGATCGTGGTAGCAGGTTCTGGGCAAGTGAAATTGCAGGCAGAAGCAGAAGGTTTGGATGCTTTGTTCACGGATGCTGGATTTGAATGGCGCGAGCCGGGTTGTTCGATGTGTTTGGCAATGAATGCCGATAAGCTAGAGCCAGGGGAGCATTGCGCCTCAACCTCTAACCGTAACTTTGAGGGTCGTCAGGGCAATGGCGGTCGTACGCATTTGGTCAGCCCAGCGATGGCAGCAGCAGCAGCATTAGCGGGTCACTTTGTCGATGTGCGTACGTTTTAACTTTTGATTTTGTGCTTTATTTATCAATAATAAATATATTTGATAGGAAAACTTATGCAAGCTTATAACACCCAAACGGGTATCGTTTGTCCGCTCGATCGCGCAAACGTCGATACCGACCAAATTATCGCCAAACAGTTTTTAAAATCCATTAAGCGTACCGGTTTTGGCGTCAATCTATTTGACGACTGGCGTTATCTTGATGAAGGCTATCCGGGTCAAGACAGTAGCACTCGCGTGATTAATCCAGATTTCGTTCTAAATCAGCCGCGTTATCAAGGCGCTACCATATTGCTGGCACGCAGAAACTTTGGCTGTGGCTCAAGCCGTGAGCATGCGCCTTGGGCACTTTCAGAATATGGCTTTCGTACGATTATTGCGCCAAGTTTTGCCGATATTTTTTATAATAACTGCTTTAAAAACGGGATGTTGCCCATCGTGCTAGATGAAGTCATCGTTGATACTTTGATGAAAGCGACGCTTGCCAATGAAGGCTATGAATTAACCGCCGATCTTGAGCGCCAAGTGGTCATCACCCCAAGCGGTCAAGAGTACGCTTTTGAGGTTGATGAGTTTCGTAAGCATTGTTTGCTCAATGGTCTTGATGATATCGGACTGACTTTGCAACAAAGCGATGCCATCAAAGAATATGAGCATAAGATGATGCAAAAAACACCTTGGATATTCAATGAGGTTAGAGCTTAGTCTTTGATAAAAACGCTTCATTCAAACATTTTAATCGACATAAAAAAGAGCTCAGCGCTAATACAGCGTTGAGTTATGGGCATTAAGTGGCTAAAATGAATGGCAATCTATTTTTTACCTTATTGTATTTTCTTCCTTATAAATAGTAGACGCCATTATGAATAAAACACGTTTTGCTGTATGGACAGGCACGGCTCTTGCCGCAAGCTTATTATTATCTGGCTGTCAATTGTTGACGGGTTATCAGCAGATAGACTCGGCAGAGAATGCCAAAGCGTGGACAGGCAAAATAAAACCCGTCGCTGGTGAAGTAAATATCGCCTGCGTGGGAACGTATCATTGTGAAATAGCGCGCATTGATCAGACACGCATTATAAGCAGTGAGACTCATGAGCCGATCAATCCCACTATGCTAGTCAAGACACAAGAGGCAAATGGCAAAAGTCGGGCGGGCAATAAGCAGGTCTCCGCGCCCATTGCGATGGATATGACGCCGCTGAGCCATAAAAACGCCATTAAAATTGTCCCCTTATCCGCGTCTGCTATGCCTGGGCTTACCAATTATTATGCGCGAGTCACACCTGCGAAGCGCGAAGTGCAGATTAATTTTTATCCAGAAAATAATTTGGGCTACGTCGAGCGTTTTGCGATGATTCACGACTTTATGGAAGAAGGTACGTATCAGCTGCGTGCTTACCAAAAAAAATCTGGCGCAAATTCAGGTAGCTTGTTAGAAACGGCTTCTCCAGAGCCATTGTGTGTCGATCTTTATCAAGGCAACAGCGTAAAGCGCCGTTTTTGTAAAGAGATGGGGGCTGAGCACCAAGGAGAGTTTGTAGAAACGCGTGTGGTTAAAGTTGCGCCTGCTCAAACGCCATCAGCAGCGAAAAATAAAGTGAAAACCAAAGCAGGCTAGATAAAATTGAATAGAAAACGGTACTAACTATCGACGATAGACCCTGACTTCTTGCGCAGCGCATTGCCCAAGAAGTCGTTTTTTAATAGGCTATGTAAGCCTGCTAGCAATACCATAAGCTAGCAATACCATAAACAACAACTTACTTCCCCATTTACCCACAAGGATTAGTATGGCAACGATTTTAACATTAGCAGGCGATGGCATCGGCCCTGAAATCATGACTCAAGCCATTGATGTGCTAAATGCTGTCAATGATAAGTTCGCTTTAGGTTTGACCCTAGAATCTGGATTAATTGGCGGTGTGGCGGTTGATGCAACGGGTGAACCGTTACCAGAAGAAACGCTCCAACGGGCGCGCGTAGCGGATGCCGTGTTATTGGGTGCGGTTGGCGGTCCTAAGTGGGATGCTATCGAACGTAGCAAACGTCCTGAACGTGGTCTGCTGAAAATTCGTAGCGAGCTTGGTTTGTTTGCCAATCTGCGTGTGGCAAAACTTTATCCGCAGCTTGCTAATGCTTCAAGCATCAAGCCTGAAATTATCTCAGGTTTGGACTTGTTAATCGTTCGTGAATTGACTGGCGGTATTTATTTTGGCGAGCCGCGCGGTATTCGTACCCTAGAAAATGGCGAGCAGCAAGGCTATAACACCATGGTTTATAGCACCAGTGAAATTCAACGTATCGGTAGAGTTGCTTTTGAGTTGGCAAAAACCCGCGCACAAGCAGCCGGTACGCCCGCCAAGGTTTGCTCAATCGATAAAGCCAATGTCTTAGAAGTCACCGAGCTGTGGAAGCAGACGATGATTGAGATGCAGCAAGCGGATTATGATGACGTAGCGTTATCGCATATGTATGCGGACAATGCTTGTATGCAGCTGATCAAAGACCCTAAACAGTTTGATGTCATGGTCACGGGCAACATGTTTGGTGATATTTTATCTGATGAAGCGGCGATGCTGACCGGCTCTATCGGCATGCTACCATCGGCGAGTCTAGATGAGGCGGGCAAAGGGATGTATGAGCCTTGCCACGGTTCAGCGCCTGATATCGCCGGTCAAGATAAAGCCAATCCATTGGCGACCATTTTATCGGTGGCGATGATGCTGCGGTATACCTTTAAACAAGAAACCGCGGCGCAGGCGATCGAGCAAGCGGTCAGTGAAGTGCTTGACGATGGCTTACGTACCGTTGATATTCTCGATCGTAGTGAGACGGGGCTTAAACAAGTGGGCTGTCAAGAGATGGGGCAAGCGGTATTGGCTAAACTGGTATAAGTCAGCTAATCTAATGTAGACCATTTTAAGGTAGTTTTTACAGTTTAATCTCGTTCATTTTATACCCATAAGTTGCTGAGCAATTTATGGGTTTTTTTATGTCTATATGGCTCATTTATGTACCGTAACAGACTTACCCAGATAGTCGCAAAAAAAGCCTTTTTTTAACACAGCTACCGCAGGACATAGGTTTAATTAACATAAAGCTGTTATATCCTCACACACCAATCTGTCAATATAAATAGCTCATTAAAGTAGTTATTGTTTATCTGCACTATTTTTGTCTGATATCGTAATAATTTAAAAACCATTAAGCCCTAAATAAAATATTTATAAACAAAGGGTCTTGATAGTCAATTTCTCATTAAATTCTAATAAAAATAACATCAATAATAATTCTAGGAGTTTTACATGTATCAATTAACGAAAATTACTAGCGCATTAACAGCATTGGGTTTATCGGCGGCTTTGGTGATGAGTCCAAGCTTTGCTGCCACTGACCATACTAAAACTGACAATATTAAAGATGTTAGCCCAGTAACCAACGGCGTCAGTCAAAAAGTTGCCAGTAATAGTAAAGCAGCGACGTCATTAAATAAGTACTTACCAACGATTAAATATACAACTGAAAATCTGCCAGTGCAGGCGCAAAAGGTAAATAGTGCTACTTGGAAACAAGGAATGAAGAGAGATCGTGATACTACTACCAAGCTGCAAGCTCTATTAAACTGGAACCAAAATGGCGTAGGCTCTGTCGATGGCTATTGGGGTAAGAACACCATCAAAGCCATGCAAGCGTTTCAAAAAGCCAATGGCTTGACGGTAACTGATAATTTAAATAACGAGACTTGGCAAGCATTGACTAAAAATGAAAAACTAACGACACAGCCTGTATTGGTCAGTTATCAGCTGACAGATGCTGATGTGAATGTCAAAACTACCCAAATTCCTGCTAGTGCTGAAGCCAAAGCCAAGCTAGATGGTATGTATTATGAAAGCGTCCTTGAAGCCTTGGGCGAAAAATTTCATATCAGTCGTGATTATCTCAAATCGCTTAACCCAAATGCCAGCTTTAAAAGTGGCGAAACCATCATTGTCTATAACCCAGGAAACCCTAATACAACACCAGTGAGCCGAGTGGTCGCTGATAAAGACACGCAAACCCTATATGCATACGATGACAGTGACAATCTGGTTGCCAGCTATCCAACCACAGTAGGTAGCACAGCAACACCTTCGCCAACGGGTACGCATAAAGTCAAAGTCAAAATTCACGAGCCAAATTACACCTATACTAGCGATAATGGCAAAAAATCTATTATCCCGCCAGGCCCTAACAATCCCGTTGGTGTGGTATGGATTGGCCTTAGCAAACCATCGTATGGCATTCATGGATCACCCGATCCTGAACGTATCAGTCGTCAGGCATCAGCAGGTTGTGTTCGCCTCACTAACTGGGATGCACTGAGCCTATTAGGTGTTATCAAGAACGATGCCACTGTCGAGTTCAAATAACTCAACGTTTAATTATTTCATAAAACGCAGACAAAAAAATACCGCTACAATAGCGGTATTTTTTATGGTAAAAGCAAAAAACTGATATTAGAACACTAAAATTCGCTAGGTAATAATGAGTAGGTTAGCAATATCATTATTATTATCAGTTAAACCACTCAAACATTGATATCAATGCTGTTATAACCATTTTAGGCAATAAAAATTTAGTTTTTACCACGGTAAGTAATGCGACCTTTTGACAGGTCGTAAGGCGTCATCTCAACCTTAACTTTATCGCCAGTTAAAATGCGAATATAGTGTTTACGCATCTTACCTGAAATGTGCGCAATGATTTCGTGTCCGTTTTCTAGGCGAACTTTAAATAACGTATTTGGAAGGGTGTCGATGACTTCGCCTTCAAATTCAATAATATCGTCTTTTGCCATAATTTTTTATCTATCAATCAATTAAAAATAAGACCATATTATACGCAAGTTAGCGGATTAAAGCAATACAGAACCTGATTTTTACTTGACAGCTTGTAAGTGATATGTATGTCTGTTTGTATTAACGATGCCCGCTTAATATTTAATCAGGCAGGTTAAGCCAAACAGGCGTCAAAGGCGCGTGTGGCAATAACTGTTGAAAGCGTTCAGGATAGTAGGCATTGATAAAATACAGGCCGTCACCAGAAGCGGTCGGCGGAGCAATGCTACGGTCTTTTTTGGCTAAAATATCTAAAAAGGCGGCTGGCGGCAACTCATGTCGGCCGATAGCGTAGAGGGTGCCCATCAGATTGCGCACCATATGATGTAAAAATCCATCTGCTTGGATATCAAAAACGATAAACTGCCCATGCGCAAATAGTCTGGCGTGACTGATATGGCGAATAGGCTGATTAGATTGACAAGCGGCAGCGCGGTAGCTACTAAAATCATGAGTACCGGCAATATCAGCCGCCGCTAATTGCATCGCGGCCAAATCCAGCGGCTCATAAATGTGAGTCACTTGATGATTTAAAATAGCAGGGCGCTGGGCTTGATTGAGGGTGATATAGCGATAACGGCGGGCAATAGCGCCAAAGCGCGCATGAAAGTCAGCGGGCATCGGTTGAACCCAACGTAGAGCAATATCATCCGGTAATAAGCTATTGATGCCACGTAGCCAGTTATGGGTAGGACGATAAGCATGAGTGACAAAATGCGCAATCATGTTGCTGGCATGGACGCTTGAATCCGTACGCCCCGCTGCTACCACTTCTACTGGCTCATTGGCGACCTTACTGATAGCGGTTTCTAACGCTTCTTGGACGCCAAGTACTTCTCGTTGTCGTTGCCAACCATGATAATTTGTACCTAAAAACTCGATGGCAATGGCTAAGGTGTAAGTTGCTTGGTTTTCAGTTGCGGTTTGAGTTTTAATGTTGTCATTTTTGATGTTTTCGATCTCAGGTATTGTCATGTTAAAGCTTATAGAGTGATAAACAGTGAATAGTTATTTAGCGTTTTTTGATAGTAGTACCGGCCTGATTGACATTATTTAACCAACGTTGACGCCGTCTGGCCGGAGTATCATAACGCAGCAATAGCCATAGCAAGCGCGCATAAATTGCGGGAATGGTTAAGCGGCCACCGGCAATCACATGATAATCGTATTGCCAACTGCCCGCCGCATAAGTGTCACTAACGCCGCCAAACGGGCATTGACTGGCACATATCAGCATGTGACCTTTTTTATAAGCCAGTTGCAATGTTTCTGCTAAAGCTGGCGAGTAAGGTACATTACCAGCGCCAAAACCTAATAAAATAATGCCACAAGGCGGCTGTGATAATAAGGCACGCAACTGATTGTTTAAAACGTCCGTATCATTTGGCAAACAATATAAAGCGTGAACGCATGCTTGCTCCGCCCGAGCTTCGATAGTGCTGACCAGTGCTTGCTGATCATCTAGCCAATGCTGGCGGCGGGTATCTGGTAAGTTTTTGATATAACTATTGGCCGGATATGCCGCTCGTGAGTGACCGGTAAACGCCATAAAGTCATGGCTATGAATTTTTTGCACGGTTTGTGCAGGCCATGATTCGCCGCCAAAGCTAATCTTCACACCTGACTCACCAGCTGCCGCCAGTTTTAATGCGTCAGTGAGGTTGTCCCAAGCGTCGCTATGGGTATCAATCGTATAAGCATCCAGCACTTCACTATCGAGTAAGGGGCGCATGCTACCCGTAACGACAACGCAAATATCGCTGCCAGCAAAAGCCTCAGCCAAAAAAGCCCCTAAATAACTCAAGGTATCTGTACCAGTAATTAAAACAAAGCGTTTATGGCCTTGTGCATAAGCCGATAACAACAGCTGATAAAAATGAATAAAATCGTTAGGAGTAAGTTGGCTGCTGTCTTTAATCAGACCGTTTTCCAGCCAGGATACGGGCGCTAGGTGCGTAGCTGCATTATGTTCAGCCAATAATTGTTGCAGCGTTGGCAAAAAAACGTCTGCTGATAATGGCGCTAATGGACGTCCATAACTGCCAAAAGTGCCGCCAGCGTAAATGAGTTGAGTAGGTGTGGAGAGTGTTTTTATCATAGCGGAAGAGGGCATAGTATGGTTACAATCAAGGAGTGGTGGAAAAGGCGATGATACGAGTAATTTAGCACGTTAAATAGTAGAAAAGCTAACTACAAAAAAAATCAGCAAGTATTCTTATGCTAATAGAATACTTGCTGATGAAAGAAAACGCTACTTTTTATGCAGTGCGATCTAGTAGTGCTTGCGCTTGGCTCTGCTGCTCGCTATTACCTTGGTTAATGACCTCAGTCAGTAAACGTTTGGCGCTATCATATTCACCCAGTTGTACATACTGACTGGCTAAGTCTAAGGTAACTTGATTGCTATCTAAGGTTTTAACAAAATCAAAGTCCGCAGCAAAACGTGATGAAAAGTCCTCTGTGGCTTCAACTTCAGTATCAGCCGTAAATTCACTTGGAACATTGTTTTCAATTTCGCTTGCAACGTCAACAGGCGTCGTCGCTGTTGGAGCGCTTGCTAAAGAGTCGAAGTCAAAATCATCATCGATTAAAGTATTGTCATCGAACCTGTCAGTAGTTGGCGCGTTACTAGAAGCTATTGTCTCATTTGTTTGATTGTCTGCCGTATCCACATCTGCGAAACTAAGCTCGTTGATGCTATTGCTTTCCAAAGCACTGTTATTCTCTGATGGATGGTCCTCAAGAACAAAGTTGTCGAATTCAAAATCATTCAAGCTATCATCAATAACGGTTGAAGTTTCATTTGATAATGTTTCTGTTTCAACAGGTGTGTCGTTATTATCATCTATAATATCAAGCGATAAAGCAAGATCATCTTCTAATGAGCTGACGTCTGTCATAGGCTCATCATTAAGACTCACATTAGTTTCGCTCGTATCTAGCTCTAAGTCTGCTAAATCTAAGACAAAATCTTCATCATCAGCGTTGTTTAAATTATCTTTAGACAAAGACGCATTGGTTTCTGACGCAGTATTATCCTGTTCTGCTAAGTCGAAGTCAAAATCCAGCTCACTATTGCTCTTGTTGTCATTTGTGCCGCTGACCGTCGACGTTGATAAGCTTTCTACATCGGCAATATCTAGCTCAATGACAGGTGCGGCACTAGTAGCAGCTGGCTCATCAATATCTTGTTCTAAGTCGTCTAAACTGAGGGCAAAATCTTGCTGGCTATCATTGAAATCATTAGAAGTTTCTAACGTGCTATCTGAGCTAGCGGCTAAATCATTTTTATATTCGTTATGAGTGACCGCTTGTTCATTAAGACTAGGATCAATAGTTGGCTCGTTATTCTCAATTTTGTTCGCTGGCAAATCAAAATCGATACTTTCAAAGCCAGCGTCTTGATTGTTATCAGCTGGCAACGCACGTTCGGCTGCTTGGTTTTGTTCTTCAGTCAGCAATGCTTTTAAGTCATCAGCCTGAGCGATGCTTTTGGCATCACCATGCGTTTTAATGGAATCATAGACTTTATTAAAGTTATCAGACTCATCTATCGTTGCGTATACTGCTAGAAGCTTTAGAGTTAGCTGGCTATCATTTGGCTTTTCAGCGAGACCGCGTTTTAAGGTATCAATAGCTTTATCATAGCGCTGTTGCTCCATAAAACGCTGTGCTATCTCAATATGATCAAATCGCTTATCACTATTGACATTAGCTTGAGTAGCGGCACCTTTGATAGCGGTATGTTTTGGTAAAGTCGCTGTTCTGTCTGCTTTTATGCTTGACTGTGCTGGTGGTTTTTGCGCTTTGTTTTTGCGCATGACCAAGACTGCTATTAGTACAATACATACCAATCCAGCGATAATATATAGCATATTGTCCATAGTTACTCCTATACCTACGATCATGGTTGCAGCATACGGCACTGATCGGCTAGGTAATTATTGATTGCGTAATTTTTCGAGACGAGCTTGTAGCTCCGCCAGTTTTTGGTTTTGTAATTGCAGTTTTCTAGTATAACTGCCAAGTGTAGCGTTGGTCTTTGATAAACGTTGTGCTTGGTCTGCGGTACTTTGTCTTGATGACTTAAGAATATCTAATACGTCTGTACTAAGGCCATTACCCGTTGCCACACCTGCCTTAGCCTTAGTACCATCGGCGCTACCGTCGTGACCAGGAGCGAGCACAGAAAACTGGGCGGTTGGTAGCTTCTGCGTTTTCTTTATAGGGGGCTTCTCATTGCGTTTCGCTGCTTGAGCTTTCTCAGTTTGTGCTTTGGATGCAGCTTTCGAAATAGTATCCTTTTTGATGACAGGCGTATTTGCTTTTCTACTATGCTTTCTTTGTTCGCTGATGGCTGTCTGTATCTTTTTTTGCGACGGCACGACATCGTATTTAGGTAGGCTTAACTGCGCATCGGCCTTGAGCTGATTGGCATTTTTATTAATAAAAGCTTTCGGGTTTTGCGCTTGAATCTCACTCATCACGGTTTGAACGTCAAGATTGTTTTTTTCTGCGATTTGCTGGGCAATAACCCATAAATTATCGTTGCGTTGTACTGTATAGTTAAATTCAGAGCCAGTATCATCAGGGCTTATGCTAGATATATCAGCATTAGAGCCTAGCGTAGAGATACTATTAGAGGAATTGTTATTATAAGGAATGGTGTCATTAGCAATAGTGTTGGCGGTTGATGGACTGTTATCTGACATTGGCGTCATAGGCGTAGAAACGATAATGTCAGAGTTTTTTGCACTACTTTCTTTATTTGCACTTTTAGGCTGTATTTGACGGATAATCTGAATGTTTAAGATGTCAAACTTAAACGGCGCATCATTAATTGGAGTCGCAGCATTAGAACTGTTCAGAGCCACAGTTGGACTCGTGCTGGTATTACTTGTAATGGGTGCAGTAAGATTGTTATTCGAATTGCCATCATTATTCAAACGATTAGTGTCTGACTGATCAGTAGCATACACCGTATTATTGCCTTGTACTGTAGGCTTGTCTATTTCTGTAGATGCCAAAAGCAACGGTGGAGGGGCTCCTTTTGTAACTAGTAGTGGCTGAGCATTAGATGAAGAAATAACAGGCAAATTAGGTTTCTTTGCTGCTGTCACACTATTTTTTGAAGGATTGATGGACAAGCTGCCATCGAGCGGCATAAGCAATGTTTTAGGGATAACGCTACGCTGCGCACCATCATTAATGGCTAAAACCACATCAGCAAAAGGTTTAGAGACAGGTTTTGTGGTCGTAATAAAGACCTGCCCACTGGTAGCTGAAGTAGGCTGAAAACGAACCGTCATTGAATCTGTTGGAGTCAAACCCATTTGCTGATAAAGGGTAGGGTCAGCTAAACTCGCGGAGAAATCAGGGGTTTGAATGTCATTAACAACAATACTGGCTGATAAAGGTTCATGCTGAGCTGAGGTAATGACAGTCTTACCCATGGTAGCCGCTTGGGCGTTAGATATAAGGGCGGCATAACTGACTGAATAAAGCAGCGCCATTGATACTGAGCGATGTATCGTAGTCAGGCGATGAGGTAAATGACAAGACATATGCAGCCCTTTAAAAATAAGTATTAACTATGTTGTTATAACAAAATAGCGTTTAGTTTACCAGTTTATTTCGCTGCCGTTATAAACAATATATTTATTGTTTGTTTAGTGTTTGCGCTTACGCTTTTATTTTTTTATCAAGGAGCATGGCGTCGCCGTAGCTGAAGAAGCGATATTGGTTATCAATAGCATGTTGGTAAGCTTGTTCAATCGGGGCTTTACCTGCAAATGCAGACACTAACATGAGTAACGTAGACTTTGGCAAATGAAAATTCGTAAGCAGTTTATCTATCACACCAAATCTGAACCCAGGATAAATAAAGATATCAGTATCGCCCGCCCAGCTAGAAAGCGCTTGTCCATTAACCGCTGTTTTTTGATAAGCGGTCTCAAGGACGCGCGTCACTGTCGTGCCTATTGCAATCACCTGTTTGCCATTAGCATGGGTTTGGTTGATGAGGTCGGCAGTAACTTGAGGCAGATGAGCGTATTCGCTATGCATGGTGTGATTGAGTAAGTTGTCGGTTTTGACTGGCGCAAACGTACCAGCCCCCACATGCAAGGTAACAAAAGCAGTATGAATGCCTTTAGCAGCCAGCTTATCTAGGACGAATTTATCAAAATGCAAGCTGGCCGTCGGTGCAGCAACGCTGGCAAGTTTGGCTGGATCATGGAAAACGGTCTGATAACGAGTATTGTCAGTCGCATCGGCGTGGCGCTCAAAGTAGGGCGGAATAGGCAGCTCACCATAACGCTCTAAATCTGGCAAAATCAGCGCTTCAAAAGCTAAGATAAATAAGTTTTCTTGACGACCTATGACCACAGCCTGCATATGACCATCAGCAATCTCTAGCCGTTGCCCAAGCTTAGGTGCTTTACTGGCTTTAACATGACAAAGGGCGATATGCTCTTGGTCAATGCTCTTGCCATCTGTCGTTTCTAGCTGTAAGACTGTGCTATCTAAATCTGAAATGTTAACCAAACGCTCAATCAGCACTTCGATCTTACCGCCCGTGTCTTTTTGCCCGAACAAGCGCGCTTTCATGACTTTGGTGTCGTTAAAGACAATTAAATCGCCCGCATTTAGCAGATCGGGCAGCTCAGAGAATTGTTTGTCTATAATCTGACTGTCGCTATCTTTCTGCTGATTAGTGGCTAAATATAGTAATTTTGACGCCGAACGCTGCGCTAAAGGATAACGGGCAATTAAGCTGTCCGGCAGTTCATAATCATAATCATCAACACTTAGATATTCTAAAGTTTCAGCATTTTTATCTAGCATCTTATTAGTGTTTTTAACGCTGCTCTTGTCAAGATTTTTGTCAGCAGTATCGGTGCAAGTCGTATCTAAGTTTACAGGTTGAGAATCAGTCATAGTTAGTCTTTCAGTAGATGGAGATTTTGCGGTAATTGTAGCAGAAATGCAGATATGAAAGAACGTTTTCCTCAGCTGCTACCGTTCATATTAAAGCTGAAAATAAATTAAATAGCCTAAGTAATAGTTATTGAGTCCTTAAAATTTATCTTTATCTTTGCAAGTCAAGTAAAGTGCCATTATTCAAACAAATCTAACTGTGGCAAAATTTGGGTAGCAGGCATCAATGAAGAAAACGTCACCCCGACAAGCCTAATAGGTAGTAAGCGCGGAATATCTGAAAACAACTTATCAAGCCAGTAATGGGCAGATTCGGCACTATCAAAAGCGGTAGATAAGGTATGTGAGCGCGTAACCTGAGTAAAGTCAGCGTATTTTATTTTAAGGGTAATGGTATAGGCGATGAGCTGTTTTTTGCGTAACTGATTAAAGGCATCGGTATTTTGCTCATAGATTTGTCTGCGTAGCTCGTCATCGTGATTCAAATTATCCCTAAAAGTCGTCTCAGAGCCAACCGACTTGTGCGTACGCTGCGATTTAACGGGGCGTTCGTCACGGCCATGAGCGATGTCGTGATAAAACTGACCGCGCTTGCCAAATTCATTGACCAATAGTGCCGCGGGCGTGCGTCGTAGATCAGCGCCATTACTGATACCCATCGCATGCAAGCGCCGAGCAGTCGCTTTACCAATACCGTGAAAACGCTCAATGGGCAACGCGCTAATAAAGGCGTCGGCCTCCGCTGGCGTGATAACTGCCGTACCATTAGGTTTGTTAATATCAGAGGCAATCTTGGCGAGCATTTTATTAAATGACACGCCTGCAGATGCATTAAGCCCCGTCTGCACTAAAATCTGTGCCCGTAGCCAATTTGCCATTAGCGTGGCTGAGCCGTGATGTACGTTCAATCCTGTCACATCAAGATAGGCCTCATCTAACGATAATGGCTCAACTTGCGGCGTTAAACGGTGCATAATACGGCGAATATCTTGACTGACCGCGCGGTAGACATCAAAACGCGGCTGCACAAATATGACATCTGGGCAACGTTTACGCGCCTCATAACACGACATGGCGGAGCGTACACCAAACTGACGCACCTCATAGCTTGCCGCCGCAACCACGCCGCGACCATTTGGATCTCCGCCAACGACTAAGGGCTTGCCGCGCAGTTCAGGAAAGTCGCGTTGTTCCACACTGGCATAAAAAGCATCCATATCGATATGAATAATTTTACGAGGGGTAGGTTGAATAAGAGCGGTCATAACCACTATTTTACCTGATTTTATTATGAGTTTTAGCCTCTATTGCTAATAGAAATTATAAAAGACTGAGCTTAATTTTGGGCTCATTATTTTATCTATCCTTGAATAAGGGGCATCTTGTAAAAAAGTATAAATTTACACCGCCTGTCCTTAAATACCTACCGCCTGTCGGGAATATTGCTTTCTTATGTTACAGTTTTGCTGCTAACGTTTTACACTAGAGTTACTAGGGTGTGTTGACATATATAGAATAATTGAT
>NZ_JADGFW010000024.1:0-163774 GCF_016613355.1 Psychrobacter sp. M9-54-1
TCTTTTTTTGAGCCCTTATCCCGAACTGGGGTTAATTACGCTTCGTCAATATTAAAGCGCCACGCTAGAACACGGGTGTTCTTTTGACCTTGGCTCATCTCGATGATGCGCATTTGGGCAACATCAAGCTGTTTTAATAACAGTTGTAATGGTTTCACGTTCTCTGACTTTGACACCAAGCTGGTAAACCAGCCAACGTGCTCGGCAAAATCTTGACTTTCTTTTATCATTTTGGTCAAAAAGGCAATTTCGCCGCCCTCACTCCACAACTCTTTATGCTGACCACCAAAGTTGAGATTTTGCGCAGCATTTCCAGCCTTGGTTGAATGGCGGCTGATTTGCTCGTTTTCATTCTTACCACGATGGCGTTGCAGATTATGCTGCTTGCGGGTATTGGCTTGCATCGCTTCTTCTAATGACGCATGAAACGGTGGGTTGCAAACGACCACATCGAAGTAATCTTGACGACCGATGATGTTTTTAAAAATAAACTTAGGCTCAGGCTGTAGTTTTACTTTAACGGCACTTTTTAGCTTTGGGTTGGCTTCGCAAATCAGCGCGGCGGTATTGACTGAAATAGGGTCAATGTCGCTCGCGGTAAAGCGCCAACCATAGCTTTGGCTACCGATAATTGGATAAATCGCACTGGCACCGGTACCAATATCGAGGGCATGGATTTCTTTACCCGTCGGCGGGGTGTTGTCAGCATTAACGTACGTGGTTTGCGCCAGTAAATCAGCAATATAATGGATATAGTCTGCGCGACCCGGTATCGGCGGGCAGAGATAGCCTTCTGGAATGTCCCAAAATTTCACACCGTAATAATGAGCGAGTAACGCCTGATTTAGGACGCGTACCGCTTCAGCGTCCGAGAAGTTAATGGTCGGCTCACCTTTCGGGTTAGTGATGGTGTGCTTAGCCAATTCAGGCAGGGCACGGGTCAATAGCGTAAAGTCATAGCGCCCTTGATGGGGATTGCGTGGATGTAGCTTGCCGAGCTTTTTGGCGGTCTCAGGTGAGCGGTTGCGATGAGTATTAGCATTTGCTCTACGGGCGTTTGATGTATTGGTGCTGGGCTTACTGGTCATAGTTTCGGACTGCGATGTTTGAATATAATCACCCAGTTTAGCAGATTTCGCGTCCCTCTATCTGTTTATCCATGGCTACTCATTTACCTATGGCGAATAAAATAGCAATCTGCCTGTGCGCGTATATCTATCCTTGCGTTATCGCCTGGGGGTGTCTATATTGAAACTAAGCCAAATGAGCATAAAGCGGCTATTTTATAAGCGCAGCAGATGACAATAATGCATTTAAAAGGATAAAAATATGACAACGGAAAGTAATAAACCCAGTACCGATAACCGCATCACCGATGAAACCGACGGCTATATCTGCCTAATCGGGCTCAATCGCGCCGATAAACGCAATGCCTTTGATAGCCATATGATTAAGCAATTATCCGAAGCACTGACGCGTTATGAAAACGACGAGAACTTACGTTGTGCGCTCATATTTGCCCATGGCGAGCACTTCACCGCCGGACTTGATTTGATGGAGTTGCAAGATAAGTGGGATAAAGGCGCGTTTGAGTTTAGTGATAATGAGATTGACCCATGGGGAATTGGCGGTAAATTACGCAGCAAACCTGTGGTCGTCGCGGTACAAGGAACCTGCTTTACCGCGGGCATTGAGCTTATGCTAAATAGTGACGTGGTTATCGCCAGTGATAACTGCAACTTTGCACAAATGGAAGTTCAGCGCGGTATCATGCCGTTTGGTGGCGCAACGGTACGTTTCGTCGCAGCAGCAGGTTGGCAAAAAGCCATGCCGTATTTGCTCACTGGTAAAGCCTTTGATGCACAAACTGCGGATAGTCTAAATTTGGTCAGCGAAGTAGTGGCAAATGGTACAGAATACGAACGAGCAATGACTATTGCTCAAGAGATTTGCCAAGCCGCACCGCTCGGCGTGCAAGGGCTGCTATCCTCAGCGCAAGATGCCAGTCGGAATGGCGCAAAAGCGGCGCTAGCGAATATTCATGGCTATCTGCCGCCTTTATTTTATTCAGAAGATGCGAAAGAGGGTGCGATGGCGATGGTTGAGAGAAGGGAAGCTGAGTTTAAGGGACGTTAGTTATTCAAAGGTTTTCCCCTTAGGAGAATAGTGGTGCAATACAACTTCGATGAGATAATTGATAGACGTAATACCGGTTCAGTTAAATGGCACTATAACGATGATACGATTCCGTTATGGGTGGCGGATATGGACTTTAAGACTGCCCAGCCTATCTTAAAGGCGATTGAGCAAGTCGCGCAGCATGGCATATTGGGCTATACCAGACCCACTGCGGCTTTGTATGAGTCGATTATTCAGTGGCATAGCAGTCGTTATGGCTTGCTACTCGATAAGCAGAATATCTTGTTTTCGCCGGGCGTTGTGCCAAGCCTCGCACTGATGATGAACGTCTTTACCGGAGCAGGCGATGCGGTACTGGTTAATGACCCTATTTATACACCTTTTATGACTAAGGTTGAGCAAAATGGTCGCGCGCTTGTGATGTCAGCGTTAAAAGAATTCGACGGTAAATATCAGTTAGATTTAGCTGGTATCGAAGCCAAGATAATCGAGCATAAGGTTAAGCTATATTTATTATGCAATCCGCACAATCCTGGCGGACGCGTGTGGACGACCGATGAGCTTGAGGCGCTGCTTGTGCTTTGCAAAAAACATGACGTGGCGGTTGTCAGCGATGAGATTCATCAAGATTTAACCTTGAGTGGTCATACCTTTACGCCTTTTTTAAAATTGGCAGAAGCGGCAGGTTACGCGCATAACGTCGTCAGTCTAACCTCAATGACCAAGACCTTTAATGTAGCGGGGATCAAAGGCTCGATGATCTTTGCTAAAGATAATTCATTAATCAAAAAAATAAGTCAGCAGCAGCAGTTAAATGATGAATATGAGCTCAATTTATTTGCTTATGAAGTAATGCGTAGCGCTTATGAAAATGGTGGAGGATGGCTAGAGCAGGCGCTGGCTTATATCGAAAACAATATTGAAATCACGCTAGAGTTTTTAGCAGGGCATCTGCCTGATATCAAGGTGATGCGCCCAGAAGCGTCGTATTTGATTTGGCTCGATTGTTCGGCTTACGGTGATGATGATCAGGCGCTTTATGACAAGCTGCGAGCCGCCAAAGTTGAGCTCAATGCAGGGATTAAATATGGCGCGGAGGGGCATCTGAAAATGCGCCTGAATGTGGCGTGTCCTAAATCGCTATTGATAGAGGGTTTAAATCGGGTTCATAGCGCTTTAAATAGGACTCCTTAAACAATAAGGACGGTTAACCAGTTACGAAAGTCAAAATGCCTAATCAATACTAAGGCTAGGCTGCGCAGACGTTTTATATTATCTGGCAGGATAACCAGTAATATCTTGTATGCTTTGATATAAAGGTTTTAAGCGCTCATACATTTTAAGATAAACCTCATTATAGAGGCGTTTGTAGAGTTGGATGTTGGCCTCAATAGGGATGAACTCATCGCCCAAATGAGTCATTGCCTCAGTTGCGGCTGCATGGTCAGGATAGACGCCGAGTCCGACTGCGCAGTTGATGGCAGCACCTAAGCCTGACGCTTCGTAAGTGTGCGGTCGATAAGCGGGCATACCAAAGATATCGGCAGTAAGCTGCATCGCTGAGTCACTTTGAGAGCCGCCGCCTGAGACACGCAGGTGCTTGATAGTTTTGCCTGTGCGCTTTTCAATGGTATCAAAGCCCAGTTTCAGCTCATAAGCCAGTCCTTCCAAGATAGCGCGGTAAACGTGCGCCCGCGTATGCACATCACCAAAACCAATGAGCGCACCTTTGCCCTCAAGTCCCGGATGACGGACGCCAGGTGACCAATACGGCTGCATCATCAGCCCCATACAACCGGCTGGAATATCTTTAACTGCTTGATCGAGGAGCTTTTCGGTATCGATGCCTTGCGTCTTTGCTAGCTGCTCTTCATAGTGGGCAAATTGTTCTTTAAACCAGCTGACCATCCAAAAGCCGCGATAAATCATGTACTCATGATTGTAGTAGTTTGGCGCGGCTGCGGTGTAGGCGGGCATGTGTTTAAGGATTTCGACGTAATTGCTCGACGTGGTATTGATAGTCGCAGTAGTACCAAAGCTTAAACAGGCAGTGTCAGCAGCGAGACCTGCCGACCCCAACGCTTCGCACGCTTTATCGCTAGCGGCAGCAATCATCGGCGTGCCTTCTAAAATCCCTGTGGCTTTAGCCGCTTTGGCGCTGATACGGCCAAGTGGCTGACCTGGCGCGACAATCTTAGGCATTTGCTCAGGTCGACAGCTAAAGAAGCGCCATTTAAAATCTTTAGGTTTTAGCCATGTTTGCGCTTTATAATCGTAAGGCAGATAGCCTAGGGCATGACCGTTGGAATCGGCTAATTCGCCTGTCAGCTGATAAGTAAGATACGCAGATAGATTGACGTAATGGGCGGTCTTTGCCCACATCTCTGGTTCATGGTATGCAAGCCAATTACAGCGGGCTTTTTGCTGCGCCTCTTGTACCAGTTCGCCCATGCCAATAATTTTGGTTAGTGGGTTTAAAAAACCGATATCGTTGTTTTCGCCGCGGCGCAAATCCATCCATACAATAGCTGGGCGCAGTGGCTGCTTATCTTTATCGAGGCAAATCATGGTATAGCGCTGGGTGGCGAGACTGACGCCTGCGATTTGCTCAGGGCTTATAGCGCTGGTGTGCCACAGTTGCTGACAAGCCTCGCTTAGCTTTTGCCAATAATAGTCGGCATGCTGCTCAGAAAAATTAGGCTCAGTAGAAAAATAAGGCTCGATAGGAACGCGCGCTTTAGCAATCTCAGTGCCAAATTGGTCAAAGATAAGTGCTCTGACACTTTGGGTGCCATTATCGATGGCTAAGAAATAAATAGGGTCATCAAAGGTAGTGGCCATAGTCGTCCTTAACTATGTAAAAATAGATAGATAGCGCAAAATAAAAACACACTATGATTATCGCTTACTACTGGTGTAATTTTTCCGCAGCCTCTGTCTGCGTAGGCACAGCAAGCAAAGAAAAATTATATCAGTAGCAATGACTATTAATATAATAGAAAAGCGCTAAGCCGCAGGTAAGTAGTAGTAGCGTTGCCATAGCTTTTGATAGAGCTGGGCTTCTTGCTGCCATTTTTGCTCATCCCAGCCGAGCTCTTGCTGACATATCTGCTTCAGTCTTGCGCTGATAAGTGGCGTCATTGCGCCATGCGGTAGGATTAAACCCAAGCGCGTACGCCGCAGTAATAAATCATCTAAATGCATGACTTGCTCATGGCGCGCGGCAAAACGGATCTCTGCCCAAATGGTATTGCTGTCGGTGACATAAGCCAAATCATCTTCATGCGCAAGCTCAAGTAAAGTATCAAGCTGGCGACCGTAAAACCCTTGTAAGCGTTGTTGTAGAGCTTTTGGTAAAGTAAAAAATTTAGGATTGGTTGGCGCGGTATTGCTAAAAACGTGATCATCATTTAAGGTTTGCTTTTGAATGACAGACTTATCAAGGGTGAGCACTTCTTGACACTTTTCAAGGACATCTAAAGCAATCAGGCGAAAGGTTGTTAGCTTGCCGCCGCTAACGGTGACGAGGTTATTGTCGAGCCACACGCTGTGGTCGCGCTTTTCTTTACTGGGGCTGACGCGTTTGCCATCCTCTCTAGCATTGCCTTCTGAGATCAGCGGACGCACGCCCGCCCAAGTACTAATGACATCTTCTCGGTTAAGCTTGGCATCATTAAACAGCTCGTTAGTCGCCGTTAATAAATAATCGACCTCTTCATTCGTGATGCCAACCTCGCTATCGTCCAAAGGGGGATGATCCAAATCAGTGGTGCCAAGCACGGTACGGTTTTCCCACGGAAAGACAAATACCGCTCTTTTATCTTCAGGATGCAAAAAGGTATAGGCTTGCTCGATTGGCAAGCGCTCTTTGCTCACGACCAAGTGACTGCCGCGTGACGGACGAATTTGCTTATGAAAACTTTGCTCAGTCTGTTTACTGGCTTGCATCCGTAAGGTATCCGCCCAAGCGCCTGTGGCACTGACCACCACTTTGGCGTAAATATTGTAACTTTGAGCATTGCTTTGAACATTGTTTTGAATATTATTTTGAGCATTGTCCTCAGAAGAAGTGTCTTTTAGTGTTGCGCCTACTACCAAGCCTTGTTCATTGGTAATCAACGTTTCGGCTTTTAGGTAATTAATCGCCTGCGCGCCGTCGTGAATCGCCTCAGCAAGGACGCGCATCACCAGCCGCGAGTCATCGGTCACCGCATCGCTAAATTGACTGGCACCCAAAAATTTGTCTTGTTTGATATTTGGGTTCAGGCTAAGAAAGGCATCTTTTTTAAAGTACTTAGAGTAGCGCTTGCCCGCCAGTCCATCGTAAACGCGTAATAAAATTTTAAATATCCATGGCGGCGGAAACTTGCCTTTATAATGCGGCATGATGTAGTGCATTTCATTCACAAGGCCGCTTGCTTCACTGAGCATACGCTCACGCTCGCGCACGCTCAGCAAGGTGGTTTTATAATCACCCGAGGCAATGTAGCGCAATCCGCCATGTACCATCTTGCTTGAACGGCTGGAGGTGCCCCAAGCAAAGTCTTTTTGTTCGATTAACAATACTGCTAAGCCGCGCCGTGCCGCTTCGCGCGCAATCCCAGCGCCAGTAATGCCGCCACCGATGATAAGCATGTCCCAAGGTTTTACTTGAGACGAGCCACAAGATAAAGGCGCTAATGCTTGTTGGCGTTGCTTGGTTTGAGTCATATCTCACTCTTCTTAATTGGTTTATTACTTCTCAAGCAATACACCTGGGTTCATACGCTGTTCAGGGTCTAGGCTTTTGAGCATATCATGGGTTACTTGCATGCCAAGCTTTCCTTTTTCGACGGCAAGATACGGCGCATGATCACGGCCAACGCCGTGTTGATGCGAGATGGTCGCTTTACCATGAGCAAGGCTAACACTGGCAGCATGTTTAATTTTTTGCCAGCGCTGTAAGGTAGTCGCATGGTCTTTTGCCGCGCGGAAAAAGTAGGTGGTATAAAGGCTCGCACCTTGCTTATAGACGTGTGAGATATGGGTAAAGGCCATGACCTCCTCATTTTCATCTGCCAAGGCGTTTTGTACCGCTTCTTGCATCTGCTGCATCTGCTCGTCGATATTATTCCAATTAGTAGCAGTTTCAAAGGTATCGACCATGATGCCTTTGTCCCATAAAGTGCCACGCAAATAAGGGAATTTAAAGCGCCCATGCGCCCAAACACTGCCCATGATATCAGTGATTTTACCCGTGACACTACCGTGCTGCTTTAACAGCTTATTAAACTGTGTCAGCGCCAATTTATTCTGCGCTTTATCGCCTGATACGCCGTAAGTGAGCATAACCTTATCTGAGCTTAGTCCACGGGCTTTTAGATAGGTGCTAATGGCTAAAAATTGGCTCGGTGACGTGCCTAAATGCAGATGCGCATCAGTTTCGACGGCATTACTGAGACGTAACATAGATAAGCGAACATTTTTTTGCACCGCTTGTCTAAGCACTTCTTTACCTGCTTCCCAATTAGGCAGGAAAGCCACTTTAAACAGTTCTTCCTCAGGCTGCGGTTGTACACGCATTTTGACTGTTGTAAAAATACCAGCACGACCCTCAGTGCCCATCATCATCTCACGCAAATCAGGTCCTGCTGATGACGCTGGAATATCGGCGATATTGAGCACACCTTGCGGAGTGACTAATGTACCACCGGCAAATATCTGCTCGATGCGTCCGTAGCCCAATGACTGCTGACCGCTAGAGCGCGCGGCAATCCAACCACCAAGCGTTGATAGCTCCCAAGACTGCGGATAATGTCCTAGGCGGTAACCGTGCGCGTCCAATTGCGCTTCGACAGCTGGCCCTTGTGTGCCCGCGCCAAAGGTTGCGATTTGGCTCTCAAAATCTAAGTCAAGCAGCTGATCCATCTTGCTCATGGCGATGGTAAGGACTGGACGTGAACCCTTTTGTGGGTTGATATGACCGACCACGGAGGTGCCGCCACCAAAAGGAATGACAATTAAGTCATGCTCATTGGCGAGCGTTAATAAAGTCTCGACATCAGCGGTCGATTCAGGAAAAGCGACTCCATCAGGAAATACTTCAAAGTCGCCGCCATGCATCGCTATCCAATCAGGGAAGCTTTGACCGCGCGCATGTCTGAGCCTCACTTCTTTATCAGTTGAGACGATATTAAGGTCGGTGAGCGCAGCAGGCAGGCGTGATTTTGGTACAGTTTTGAGTACCTGTTGTAAGCTCACAGAGGACAGTTTTTTGGTTTTACCGATATGTGATTTTATTAATTTTGCACCATGCGGCGAGACAGTTTTATTGATACTGACATTGCCCCAACCGTTCCAGCGCGTCTGCTCAATAGGCGTATTGGCAGTCGAATTAGTAGCCGTATTATTTTTTTGGATAGGTTCTAAATTATTATCAGTGTTTTTGGTAGCAGGAAAGTTGGTGGTTTTACGAATAAGAGATTTGATTATGCTCATAGGGACATACCTGTCGATTCGTTATCACGGTTTTATACTAAAGAATTCGGTTAAAGCTGATTCAGTTTTTCTACTCAGCATAGATGAATGATTAGGCTCAGGGTTATCGTAAAAATCATACGATATTAAGCGCTTATGCCAATCACCAATCCTAAAGCAAACATATTTATCGTTTGAGCATAGCACAATATAAACAAATATTTCATATAGACTCGTCTTTTGTATAATAAAAATTTATGACTTTTATTTAGTAGCGGCATTATTGGGGTTCGCGTTGGCGTATTATTCTTATCAAGGCGTAATATCTCGCAAAAATCGTCAATAATTCACCATCTAATAGCCATTAATAGGCGCAAACTTGTTAAAATAGGGCACTAATTTTTTCTTGATGGACATCGATTTATGACCACTGCCGCTGCTATCCCTACTATCAAAGAAGATCGTATTCTTATTCTTGATTTTGGCTCGCAATATAGCCAACTGATTGCTCGCCGTGTACGCGACTCTGGCGTTTTTTGTGAGATGTTCCCTTATGATATCGACACCCAGCGCATCACGGACTTTGGCGCAAAAGGTGTCATCCTATCGGGCGGCCCTGAGAGCGTGCATGCGGAAAATAGCCCGCGTATCAATGACGCCGTGTTTGAGCTTGGTGTGCCAGTATTGGGCATTTGCTACGGCATGCAGGCGATGGCGGATCGTTTCGGTGGTAAAGTTCATGCCAGTGATATCCATGAATTTGGCGCCGCGACGATTGAAGTTAATGGTCAGTCGCAGCTCACTGATGGTATTGAAGATAGCGTGACGGACAGCAACACCGCCAAGCTAGATGTGTGGATGAGTCATGGCGATAAGGTCATTGAAGCGCCACAAGGTTTCGATATTATCGCCAGTACGCCAAGCTGTCCGATTGCGATTATGGCCGATGATGCCAAACAGTACTATGGTCTACAGTTCCATCCTGAAGTGACGCATACCCTACAAGGTCAAGCGTTATTGGGTCGTTTTGTCCATCAGATTTGCGACTGCGCCGGCGATTGGACGCCTGACAATATTATCGATATGCGCGTGGCGCAGCTCAAAGAGCAAATCGGTGACAAACAAGTATTGCTCGGTTTATCCGGCGGTGTCGATAGCTCAGTGGTTGCCGCGCTATTGCATAAAGCCATTGGCGATCAGCTGACCTGTGTGTTCGTTGATAATGGTCTCTTGCGTTTGCACGAAGGAGATCAGGTGATGCAAGTGTTCGCTGAAAACATGGGTGTCAAAGTCATCCGTGTCGATGCCGAAGATTTATTCTTAAACGCCTTAGCAGGCGAGTCTGATCCCGAAGCCAAACGTAAAATCATCGGCAAAACCTTTATCGATGTGTTCGCCAATAGCGCCCGTGAAATCAGCGCGCAAAGCGATGGCAAAGTCATTGAGTTTCTGGCACAAGGGACGATTTACCCTGACGTTATCGAATCAGCAAAATCGCATCAAGGCAAAGCGCATGTCATTAAGAGCCATCATAACGTTGGCGGTCTGCCAGACGATTTGGCGTTTGAGTTGGTCGAGCCATTACGCGATTTGTTTAAAGATGAAGTGCGTAAACTTGGTATCACCCTTGGCCTACCAGAGAAAATGATCTATCGTCATCCGTTCCCAGGTCCGGGTTTGGGCGTGCGTATCCTTGGCGAAGTCAAAAAGGAATATGCCGATATCCTGCGCCTTGCCGATGCGATCTTTATGCAAGAGCTGGAGCGCTCTGGCTGGTACGACAAAACCGCGCAAGCATTTGCTGTATTCCAACCAATCAAATCTGTCGGTGTGGTCGGTGATGGTCGCCGCTATGCGTGGGTGATCGCGTTACGTGCCGTTGAGACCGTAGACTTTATGACGGCTCGCTTTGCGCATCTGCCGTATGATTTGATTGAAACGGTATCGAACCGCATCATGAATGAAATCGCGGAAGTATCTCGCGTGACTTATGATGTGTCGAGTAAGCCGCCGGCGACGATTGAGTGGGAATAATTATTCATATGCTATGATTGTAATATCAACGCAAAGGAGTGATGGACTATGAAACTGGTTCATGTGGGACAAAACGAGTGGATGTTTGAAGATGACGTTAGCGATAAGTTGGCTGACAATAGATCAAATGCGCTTGGCGCTGGTAGAGCGCTTAATCTTAAAATAAAAGCCTTTGTAGATGCCGAGGTAAAAAGAGGTCGTGATATCAACGATATTATGAATGAAGTCATGACCAAATTTCAGCATGAAATTGTGCAAGACTTTGATGAGCAGCCGCCAACCTCATTCCAAGTGATACAGATGACGCTGGAGAAAGAAGGTTATGAAGTGGCTCGTGATATTGCTCAGTTTTTAGTATTAGAGAATATGAATGACCCTGATGCTTACTTTAACTTAGCATTTTTGTGTGAGCAGCATGATGACAGCTTTTTAGCACTATTGAGTAGCCGCGAATGTATGCGCCTATACTTAGAGTATTTCCCCAAAAACTTTAATTGGCAAAAAAGTAAGCTGCCATGGGGCATCATGGAGAACCGTCCCTTTTTGCGAGCGCTGTTTCAGCTGGCAAATGTCTATGCTGACAATATGAGCTTTGATGAAGCCTGCGAGCAAGGAGAAAGGCTGCTACAAGTTTGCCCTAATGATAACCTAGGTATGCGTGAAGCGCTGATAGAATGGTACATGTTTACCGAAGAGTATCAGAAAATAATTCGAATTTGCGGCAACTATCCAGAGGATATGCTTGCAAATATCGCTTTCGGTAAGGTGCTGGCTTACTGTTATCAAGATAAATTAGATAAGGCTGAAAAAGAGTGGGATATCGCAAAAGATAACTTGCCTGAAGTGGCGCATGAAATTCTTAAAAAGCGTCATCCTAGACCACGCGGTATGGGTATCAATAGTTATGGTATCGAAATTGGTGGTAAAGAGCAGGCTTATCTCTACTGGCAAGATATGGGCGATTGGTGGGAAGAAAATACTACCGCTCAAACCCTGATTGAGAAAAAACGTGCTGAGAAAAAGAAGAAAAAATAATTTGATTTAGCGGCACTTCTCTTTAGTTAAAACACTCAACTTGGTTGGGTGTTTTTTGTTTTAAACATAAAAGTTTTACTCGATAAGTTTTGCTTCGATAGCAGCAACTTTGTTTATTAACTTATTATTAAATTCTAAATGGCCTAAAGAGTAGTGAGCTTTTCGATGACAGGTAGGACATAACGCAATAACGTTTTGAGTTAAGTCCGCACCACCATCTGCCAATCTAGTTAGATGATGAACTTCCAGATAAGGTCCAGATTTAGTTTCAAATGGCGCTGTCCCATTACATCCCTCGCATAAACCATTAGCTCTTTTTTTAGCATACAGCTTAATTGCTGTACTACGGTTTTGAATAGACTGAATTTTTTCTTGAGTGCTTGCGTGGATTGGTGTTGAACTTAAGGCAATCTCTCGTAATTGCTGTAATGACTTACCTTTACTAGGCTTAGTGATATAAACGGCTTTAGGGGCTTCAACTACTTTAGATGGCAGAGTTTGAGTTGTATCAATATTTTTAGTATTAACTATATCTAGATGAAAAACGATAGCGCCACGAAGCTCGCCATTTCTATCTGGCCGTTCTTCAATATGATGAAAAACGTAATTACAATACCCTAAAAACCGTACAAAGCCTCGTGATGTTGATTCGAAAAGTAGAATTTCTTTATTGTTTTTTTGATGGTCATGAATTGCCAAATTACCTTTGGTCATTCTCATGTCGCCTTCTTGGCCTTCACCCGTATATTTAAAGGTGCCGTTAGGGTCAAAATCATCAATATAGCCATATTCGCCGCCAGCATCGCCGGTAAAAATAAATATATATGGATGCTCGGCAGGCGTTGCTATGCCACCATATTGTTGCCCTTTATATATATTGTGTATATCAGAACGACGGTTATAGATTTTTCCTATTTCAAACACTATGGCTTCCTTATTTTCTTATTAAGCTAATAGAGTTTACTATAGTTGATAAGTGTTTTTATGGTTCTTGCATTAAATCGCAATTTTTGGAGTTTATAAAATTCTGTTATAAGATTTAAAAAAATAGCGGTGCTCTCCAAAGTGAAGAACACCGCCACTGCTTATAAAATTTAGCTGTTAACAATCTAAGCTTTAACCCCGCACATTCACCACATAACGCCCAACCGTCTGACTAGCCATAAAGCGATCTAAGTACTCAGGTGTTTGCTCAAGCGTAATCTCTTCGCAATAATTCTCTAAATTAGGCAACTTCATATCAGTACTGACGCGCTGCCAAATGGCTTTTTTATCAGCTAGGGGAATATAGACCGAATCGATACCGAGTAGGGACACCGCGCGGGTGATAAACGGCAATACCGTCATCGAAAACTCAGCACCGCCCGCCAAGCCGCAAGAGGTCACTGCGCCGCCCGCTTTGGTTTGCTTTAGTAGGTTTGCCAAATAGTCGCCGCCGATGGTGTCAATGGCGTTTGCCCATAGCTCACGACCGACAGGTCTATCGCCGATTTCATTGATACTATCGCGGTGACGGACTTCGCTTGCGCCAAGCGCTTTTAAATAGTCACTTTGCTCCGGCTTGCCAGAAAAGGCGATGACCTCATAGCCAAGCTGACTTAATATGGCGATACTTATACTACCGACACCGCCGGTTGCACCCGTGACCGCGACTGGACCGTCTTCAGGTTTTGCGCCCATTTTCTCTAACTTTTGCACACTTAATGCTGCGGTTAAGCCGCCCGTACCATATATCATGGCTTCTTTTAGCGTTAAAGAAGATGGGCATTCGACCGCCCAATCGGCAGGGATAGATATCATCTGACTGAGACCGCCATCGGTATCCATACCCAAATCATAACCAAAGACCACGACTTCTTGACCCTCGGAAAATGTGCCAGACTTATCACTGACCACCACGCCTGCAGCATCAATACCAGGAGTGTGTGGGTAGTTTTTGGTGATTCTTTTATTACCTGATGCTGACATGGCATCTTTGAAATTTAACGATGAGTAATGCACTTCGATTAATAAATCATTTTTAGGCAAGTCACTGACGTTACGCGTTTGAATGCTTTTATCGAACGTACCGTTGCTGGTTTCTTCGACGACTAAGGCTTTAAAGGTTTTGTTATTCGACATTGTCTGAATCCTTTTGTATTGCTCTTTTATTTGAGTGAATTTATAACGAAATATATTAAGGTTTTAACAATACTTTGCCTTTTTTGCCAGATTGTACCTTGCCAGATACCGCTTCTTTAATATTATCCAGCGTATAAATGCCACCTGTTGGTAGCTTTAATTTACCACTGGCGGCGCGCTCGATAAGCTCTTTTATCAAACGGCTTTTATTATCCGCATCCATCTTTTGCATCATCGCACCACCCCAAAACCCCTTGAGTGTCGCTTGCTTAAAGATAAGATGAGTCGGATTCAGCGCGAGCGGCTGACCAGACATCGCACCCACCGCTGCCATAATACCGCCATGACCGAGTAAGCTTAGTAAGTCGCCGCCAGATTGACCGCCGACAGAGTCGACTGCGCCGCTGATTTTTGCATCACCGATAATTTGACGAACTTGATCTTTCCAGTCGTCATCATCGCTCACGACGTTGTTTTCGGTGATACCAATCTCAGTCAGCTCGTTTGCTGACTCTTTACTACGCACGACGTTGATGGTATTGATGCCGCGCTCGGCAGCCAACATCGCAAGCGATTCACCGACTGCGCCATTGGCGGCGTTTTGAATGACCCATTGACCGGGTTCGATGTTTAAAAATTCAATCAACAGCAACGCACTCATCGGCATGGCAATTAACTGTGCGGCCATTTCATCATCGATGGCGTCTGGAATAGGGATAAGGCTTTTTGCCGGAGCGACAAAATATTCCGCCCATGTGCCTGTTACGCCAGACACGACGACGCGCTGACCTTGTTTAAAACATTTGACGTCTTTACCTAACGCATCAATCGTACCAACCGCCTCAGAGCCACCAGTGGCAGGTAATTGTGGTTTATTACCGTATTCGCCTTTTATGGTCACGATGTCGTGATTGTGAATAGAGGACAGAATAGTTTTGATACGGACTTCGTTATTTTTTGGTTCTGGGGTAGGGCTGTCGGTGATACTCAGTACTTCTGAAGGTTTGCCAAATTCGTTATAAGTTGCGCTACGCATGATGATTCCTTTTATTATTTTAATTGGTGGTGTTCTAAAAAGTATGCTGGCGATGAAAGCCAATAAGAAATCTATGCGAAGTTCTCTGATTCTATAGGGCTTTCAAGACTTCAAAAATTATTCAAATTTTAATCAGCATACTTTTTGACACACCACCCAATGTTTTAATTTTTAAGCCATGTTAGTAGATAATTGCCCATCAACCTTAACAAGCGGGTCTTGCGAGCTGCAACCTGACTTTGGTAAAGGAACGTTGTTGCTATTTATCAAGATATTGCGCGGTAGGCTATAAGAGATAGGTTAGAAAAAGCCGCCATAAGAAATGGCAGCGCTCTTAATAAAGAACGCTGCCATTGTCCATAAAACGAAGGTTAGCTAAATAATAAATGAATAATAATTCAAGGTTTTAGCAGTACCTTACCTTTTTTGCCTGACTGCAATTTGCCATCGACCGCTTTCACGATATCGGCCAAATCAAATACCGCTTCTACAGGCAGTTTTAATTGTCCGTCTACCGCTCTATCGATCAGCTCATTCACTAGGCGCTGCTTATTCTCCACGCTCATTTCTTGACTAAGTTTACTGCCCCAAAATCCTTTCATCACTGCTTGCTTGAAAATCATATGGGTAGGATTGATGACCATAGGTTTGCCCGACATCGCCCCAAAGGCGGCGAAGGTGCCACCATGACCGAGTAACGATAACAAATCGCCGCTATTTTCGCCGCCGACCGAATCGACCGCCGCACTGATTTTGTCATCACCGATGATCGCTTTGACTTGCTCTTTCCAGTCATCATCTGAGGTGTTGATATTGTTTTTGATACCGAGAGTATCTAACTCTTTTATGGCATCGTCACTTCTTACCAGATTAATGGTTTTGACGCCGCGCGCCGCTGCTAGCATGGCAAGCGACTTACCGACTGCACCGTTTGCCGCATTATGGATAACCCATTGACCGCTTTCTACTTCTAAGAATTCTAATAACATCAACGCACTGAGCGGCATAGCAATCAGCTGCGCGGCCATTTCATCTTCTAAACTATCAGGGATAGGAAATACCATATCCGCTGATGCGACAAAATACTCTGCCCACGTTGCTTGTACACTGGCAGCCGCCACGCGTTGCCCGACTTTTAAGTCTTTAACGTCGCTACCAACGGCGTCAATAATACCTAACGCTTCGCTACCACCGATAGCCGGCATTTCAGGTTTAAAGCCATACTGACCACGAATGGTAAGCAGATCATGGTTATGGATGGAGGCGAGAATGGTTTTGACGCGCACTTCATTAGCTTTTGGCTCGGGGATAGGACGGTCGCCGAGGCTTAATACTTCAGTTGGTTTGCCAAAATGATCATAAGTTGCACTACGCATAATAAATCCTTTTTTTAATTGTTACGTTTTTTTCAAATGTTTTTGACAAGCGAATAAATTTGTAGCCATCAACAGTAGCAAACCCAGCTTGCTTATCGCAATATTACTTTGGTAAAGCAAAGTAGTCAGCGTTAAGTGAGCAGCATTTAGTTGGTTTCATTAATCATTAGCAGTTTGTTCTGTGGTTATTTGTTCTGCATGTGCCTGCTCTGGACTAATAACCTTAAAATCGTCATCTACTAAATTGGTCAGTAGCGGCTCCCCTTTATCATTAATCCGAAATAGCCCATATTCTGCTGCCTCAAATGCTTCGCCATGACCTTCTTGGAAGAAAAAAGCATTGGTCGCAAGCTGCATTACGCCGTTACGGATACGGTAGTGAAGCGCCATCTCATTAGAGGCTAGATTTTTAGGCTGATTAGCCGCTAAGCGCTTAAACTGTCCGACATTATGTTGGTCTAAAGCGACAATGACATAGCCTTGTTCGTTATTAGGATAGCTACCGGGGTCTTTATTTAAGGCGGCAAATACGTCACGCTCTAGCGCATAGCTGAGGGTCATATAGTCGCCCTGCATAAAGCCGCGTGGATCAACGGGTGCAAGCGCTAATAAAACCGTATCGCCAGTCGTCAGATGGGCTTCATATTTAATAATATTCCTCGTCATCACCACCAATACCAGCGCCAATCCAAGAAGGGCAATAATAATCGTGACTGCCGGTTTTTGTAGCCAATGGGTCTTTGATGTGGCTTTAAGCAAGCGCTTGGTCAAAATTTTATCATTCATGACAGCCGCTCCTGATGATCGTTAGCGCTTGATTTTATCTGCGCAAAATAGTTTTTGATAAGCAGCCAGCGCAGCAGCAGTAGTGCGTTACCGATGACCAGCATAGAGGCAGACTTGACCAATAAAGACGTATCGAGCTGATAGTAATACCAAAAGATATAACCGACCAAGGCAATAACGCTTAACCCTAACAACACGCGTTGGCTATTAGCAGTAGCAATGATAATAATCAAACTGGTGGCCAATAAGCCTGAGACATAAATAGACATGATCCCAAGTAATACAATCGCAGCGCTAATGAGTAGTCCTGCTGCTGATAATAATTTGATGTGATAGCGCTTTAAAATGAGATAAGCGGCATAAAGGCTGGCAAGCGTTAATAGCCCTTGAGCTAAGTAGTAGTTATAGCTAAAGGACTCACCGTAATTATTGAGGCTATTGCCATATTCCGCAGCGATAAAATAGACGGAAATGCTGAGCAAGACATAGGCGCTCGTATAGCCAATAGCACTCATGATTTCTAACGCATTCATTCGCCATTTTCTCGGGATAAATACAGCGAGTGTATAACGCTGTAAATGAGTCACGCTGGTTATCAAAGCCAATAATCCTAAGCTGACTTCGGATAAGTGATAGTAATTTAACAGGTAAAGTAGGCAGACTAAAGCCAAGGTTGCGCTCAATAAACGATAAACAAAATTGGGAATGACAACCGTCATCAATAGTTGCACAAGGAGCAATAGCATTATATTGAGTGGCTCTGTAATCTCACTCGCTAGTAAAGCATAGGCGATATAACCTTGACCTGCTAGCGTAACTGCAAAAGCTAAGCTATTCCAAAAAGAACTATGGCGCAAGCGGGCGTTATAAAATAGAAACCCGCCAATGCCGCTTAATATGCCGCCAATAATAAATAGCGCTAGCGTACTATCCAGCAAACCGGTGTTGTCTAAAATTAAGGTCAAAAACCCGATAAAAAATAAACTGGCAAATACGCCACTAAAACCAAAAAGCAAACTGATAAACCACGGGCTAGGCGCTACAGCTGCATTATTTAAAAGCTTATCATTGACGTTTTGTGCGTCGATGAATCCCTGCTGTTGTAATAGCAAAATCTCGGGCTGTTGCTTGTTATGGTTGATATTATTCAGCTCATTATTCATCACTGTCTCCCTTAACAATAGAAGAGGTAGTGTCATCATTGTTGATATAAGCAACTTTGCGCAGCCACACAACTGCCGCAGAGCTCATGCCAACAAGTAGCAAGGCTAATAGCAGAAATCCACCCCCCTCAAAATCATCTAACAGCCATTTGCCGACCCAAAACATCACCATAATAATGATAGAAAACGACAAATAGGTCAGCATCAGTAAATCAAGACGGCGCTGATAAAACTGCCAAAGCATAAAGCCGCACCAGCCTAACCATACTATGGTAGCGATAAGCGTCGCCCAGATATTGCCATTATCAAAGACCGTGACAATCGCCAGATACGTCATAAAAAACGTGCTTAATAAACCGACGACATAAGTGCTCCAATGCAAGCTGGAATTGGTTTGAGCGCTGTTTATTTGAGCAGTGGATTTTTTAACGTTAATGCGATGAAACAGATAGGGAATAGAAGAGGAAGTTTTATTATCGAAACCAATCAACCAACTATAAAAGGCAATAAAATTAAATAGCGCAAGAACGGCTACTTGAGAGATGTTTTGCAGGCTATATTTAATAAATTGTAGATTTGCGACATCTAAATAGAGTAGCAAAAATGCATTGATTAAGCCTAACCACAGCAGCCAGAGCGCAGGGAAACGGGCGATAACTACCCAAGGTGTAATCAGTATCGCCCAAGCAAAGAAAAGCTGCCACGTATCAGCGCCTGTTTGATAGACCTGCCCAAATAGCGCCAATAAGCTGCCGGTAATAATACTAGCGATAAGTAATAATAACTGCCGAATCAGTTGAAATTGTCGCCTAAAAGACAGTGCTACATAAAGCGCGATGGTAATCACCAGCGCCCCTTCAACCAAGGCGAATTTGCCTATTTTGCCCAAGTTTTGCCAGTTATAAGCGATAAAAAACACTAGGGATAAGACCAGTGCTACCGCGCCAATAATTAGCAGCGCCTTATCAAAAAAGTCTAGCCACCTGCGTTTACTCGGATAGACTTCTAGATGCGTTGCTGCTGCCTCGGCATTTTTAAGAGAGAGGATATCTTGCTGCAGTAACTGCTCAATAGTACGCCGTGCGTGGCTCATAGTCGCCTCTGATTAAAAACGGTTTTTAGCCTATCTTAGCTGTTTTTACGCTGGCATAATGTACTAAAGTTTATAAATTACTAAATTTTATGATTTATTAACTTTTATGTTTTAATAAAACTCAATCCTACTCAGCAGGTGCTCTTGGATTAAATAGGCGCAAATATAGGCGCTCGGCCAAGCGACCATAAAGGCATATTTCCACGAATTAAACAGCGTGATAAAAAAGCCTTCGACAAATCCTACATTGATCAGTAGCAGGGCCGTCGAGATAATCGTCGACATCATCAGCGCCATTAAAAAGGTGAAAATCAGCCGATAGTATTTGCGCCGCGTGCGTATTCTGACGGTCGGGAAGTTTGCCATAATGTTCTGTTGTCCTGCTTGATGAGAGCCACGTTTCACTGCTGCTGTAAACGTGATATTTTGCGATGAGAGAGGGTGATATAAAGCATTGCTCATGCTTAGCGGCGACTATGATAACGCGTGATGACGGCGAGGTAAAATGGTTATTATCAATCATCAAGTTCGCCTTATTATATTGTTATCATTCAGTTTTAGTAATTTGTCGCTGTTCATGCTGATGAAGTAAACTTAGCACTATCCAAAACAACTCTATAATGATAAAAATGTCTGCCAATCCAAGTAATTTAGCGCAGAACGTAGAAAAACATTTATCCAAAAACTCATGTAAACAAAGGACGCTTGGCATCATCGGCGGCATGAGTTGGGAGAGTACCGAAAGCTATTATCGACTGATAAATGAGGGTATCAAAGCTAGACTTGGCAATTTGCATTCAGCAAATTTTCTGATTCATAGCGTGGACTTTGCACCGATTGAAGCGCTACAAGCACAAGGCGCAAGGGATGAAATGGGTAAAGTATTGGCCAATAGCGGCAAACGTCTGCAAGCGGCTGGCGCGCAAGGTTTGCTTATCGCGACTAATACCATGCATAAAGTCGTCGATGACGTTCAAGCCGCTACCAACTTACCGATTATTCATATTGCTGATGTCACCGCTGCGGCGATTAAGCAGCAAGGGCTAACCAAAGTTGCGCTACTTGGCACGCAGTTCACCATGACAGAGGATTTTTATAAGCAGCGTTTGATAGATGCAGGTTTGCAAGTGTTGATACCAGAGACAGGCGCACGGGCAGAGGTACATCGCATTATTTATGAGGAGCTGTGTCAAGGTCAGCTACTTGATAGCTCACGCCAGTATTATCAGCAAGTGACTGAAAATTTAGCAGATAAAGGCGCAAAGGGCGTCATTTTGGGCTGTACCGAAATTGGACTGCTGATTCAGCAAGCAGACAGCCCCATTCCCGTATTTGATACCACTGCAATTCATGCAGCAGCAGCAGTGGATTTTTTATTAAGTTCTTGATTTTAAGGTTAATGATTTTAAAATAGTTAATTTTAAAACGGTTGAACTTAAACCCATTGCATTGACTACCTATAAACCGCGCGAGGAACGTTTATGTTTTCTTCTCATACGGTGTTTTTGCAGGCGTTTTTGTAGTCGACGACGCAGCCTTGTAATACGGCGTAAAGGCGAGAGCTTCCACACAGTAGTCGGTAAAATATCACGAAACGAGGCACTGGTACCGGTTTGGGCGCGAAACTCCTCCGATCTTTGCGCCGCTTCTTCGGCGGGCATGTTTTTACCTTTGCGCCAGCCGCCGTATAGATATAATCCCGCGCCCATCAACGCCGTTGCTACCATGCCAGCTGGAAACGATAGCCAAAGCGCATCGGCTCCAAGGAGTGGATAAAGCCCGAACGCAAAGCCAAGGCGCACAGGATACATCGAAATCACCATGACGATAAGCGGCCAAACCACATAACCGTTGGCACGCATGGTGCCAAAGAAAACTTGCGCAATGCCAAAAAAGATAAAGCCCCATGTCGCCATCAACTGAATATGGCGCCCAATCGGCACGGCGGCGCTGTCACTACCAAGGAATAGCTCCAAAATAGTCTCATCAAAAATGCTTAGTACCCCAATCATAGCGCCTGTTAGGATAACGTTAAAGATAAGTCCCCAGCGCGTGATGCCAGCAACACGGTCCCATTGATTGGCACCGATATTTTGTGCGACCATTGCACTGGCTGCAGCACTGAGCGCCATTGCTGGCATTTGCACATAGGTCCAAAGTTGCTGCGTTGCGCTATAAGCGGCCGTTGTTTGTACGCCCTCGCGGTTAATGAGCGACAGCATTGTGAGCGCTGCTGATGAGATAACAATCATCTGCAGCCCCATCGGCAGACCCTTTGAAAACATCGACTTTAGGATATCTCGGTCTACGCGTAAAAAACGCAGCTCGGGCAGCTTAAGTGTCAGCACAGAACCGCGCAAATACATAGTGACAATCATGCCAATCAGCGCCAGCGCGTTGGCGACAGCAGTTGCAAAAGCCGAACCAAAGATACCCCATTCAGGAAAGGGGCCGATACCCAAAATCAGCACCGGCGTCAAAATCAGGTCGATAATCACCGAAATAATGATAAACCAAAGCGGCGTGGTAGAGTCGCCCGTTCCGCGTAGTGCCATCATGATCAGCGTAAAAGTTAAAGTGACAGGCATCGCTACAAAAATCATCCGCAGATAGGTCAGCGCAAGCTCTACCGCACTTGCTGGCGTACCGAGCAGGTTAAGCAGCAGTGGAGCAAATAGCCAGCCGATTGCCGACACCAATATACTGATTGGAATAATACTACCCAGCGCGGTACCCATGGTTCTTTTCACCATGGTGTCGTTACGGCGTCCCATAGCTTGACCAATCAAAATAGTCGCCGCCATACCAAAACCGAAAACGAAGGAGATGAGGATAAACATCAAGATGTTGCCGTTTGCCGTCGCAGCCAGCGCTTCTTCCCCTAAAAACCGCCCTACCCAGACGGCATTAATCGAGCCATTCAGAGATTGCAAGGCTGATGAGCCAAGGGTTGGCAGAGCGAAAAGCAGCATGGTTTTGGCAATCGACCCTTGGGTGAGGTCACGGCTTTTAGCAGTGGAGGTAGTTGTTTTACTCAATGTTTATCCTTTTTCGCCATCCAAGTTTGCTGTATTTTATGACATAAAAACCCTTATTATAGATGACCTTGCCTATAGCATCTTGGTTAGACTGGTAACGTTTTTTTATATAATGTATTGATAGGTGATAGTAGTATTAAAATTAATCAATGATAAATAGTGATAAGTTGTTGACCCAGTAAGCTAGTTATTAATACTCTTATGCTAAGATTGCGATTTTAACTTTTTTATCTCTATCTACCAACTATAACAAGGATGTTTCGATGCTCTTAAAACGCCTGTGCCTTGCCGCGGTTTTTAGTCTTTCTATGGTCGGTTGTACCACCGCGCCCAATCAATTAGCGGCCAATACCACGCAAAAGATTATCCAATATGAGCGTAACAAGTCTGATTTAGAAATCAAAGCGCTGACATTGGCCTCTGGCGATAAGATGGTCTATGCCGAAAACGGCAATGTCGCTGGCGAGCCGTTATTACTCATTCATGGCTTTGGCGGTAATAAGGACAACTTTACCCGTATCGCGCGTCAGTTAGAAGGTTATCATCTCATCATTCCTGATTTGCTTGGTTTTGGTGAGTCGAGCAAACCGTTGAGCGCTGATTATCGCTCGGAGGCGCAAGCGACGCGCTTACATGAGTTACTGCAAGCCAAAGGGTTGGCGTCAAACATTCATGTCGGCGGCAACTCGATGGGCGGCGCTATCAGCGTAGCTTATGCGGCAAAATATCCCAAAGAGGTTAAAAGTCTATGGCTCGTCGATAGCGCAGGTTTTTGGTCAGCTGGCATTCCTAAATCATTAGAAGGCGCAACATTAGAGAATAATCCGCTGTTGATTAATAGCAATGAAGATTTTTATAAAATGTATGATTTTGTCATGCATAAGCCGCCATATTTGCCAAAATCGGTCAAAGCGGTGTTTGCCCAAGAACGTATCAAAAATAAAGAGCTGGACGCCAAAATCCTCGAGCAAATCGTCACCGATAATGTCGAAGAGCGCGCCAAAATTATCGCCCAATATAAAATCCCAACGCTCGTCGTTTGGGGTGATAAAGATCAGATCATCAAACCTGAAACGGTCAATCTCATAAAAAAAATCATCCCGCAAGCGCAGGTGATTATGATGCCAGATATTGGTCATGTACCGATGATCGAGGCGGTGGAACAAACGGCAGACGATTACAAAGCGTTTAGAAGTATAGTAGACGCACAGCGTTAGGGATTGGTTAAAAGTATTTATTTTAAAATAAAAAAGAAACACCAGAGCCTCTGGTGTTTCTTTTATTGTCTATAAGATTTTAATGAAGTCGTTTAAGATTATAAATCTTTGACAAGTCGCTCGAGCAATTCAAGCGTACTTTCTTGTCTGACCAACGCGACCCCTTGTCCTGCCCATAAAGACTGATGTTCAGCATTGAGGTTATTTTTTGCATGAGCACGTAAGTTTTTGGTCATGGCATTTAATTGTGGGTAAGGCGGTAACTCATGCGCGCTCTCAAATTGACCAAAATCGCGCAAATAGTCATTTAACAATCCGCGTGCATGCTTACCTGAAAACAGCCGCGTTAATCGCGTCTCCGAACTGCGCTTACCCAGACTGGCATCAAGTAGCGCTTGTTTATACGTATCATTAATAGCGCATGTATCGGTGGTCAAAAAAGCCGTGCCTATTTGCGCCAGCTCAGCGCCAGCCGTTTGCACCGCTTTAATCGCTTGCCCTGTCATAATACCGCCCGCTGCAATCAAAGGAATATCGGTGCAAACACGCGTTTGACTAATCAGCGTCAATAAACCCAATGGATCGTTTGCGCTTTGTGGCAACCAACCACCGCGATGACCGCCAGCTTCTGAGCCCTGAATACAGACCGCATCGACACCAATATCTGCCCATGCTTTCGCTTCCAACGGATGATTGGCAGTACCGATGACGCGTGTGCCCAAATCCTTTAAGCCCTGCACCTGCTCGGCGCTGATAATACCAAAGGTGAAGCTAGCGACAGGCACTGGATTGTCATACAGCACTTGTAGCTGCTCAGAAAAATTAAATGCGGGACGTTCAGGTAACGCCATGTCTATGTTGTTTTTTTTATAATACTCGTTTAACCAAGCAGGCATTTTGCTATCTAAGGTAGTAGAATCGTGCTCAGATAACACCATTAGATTGATCATAAAAGGGCGGTCGGTGAGCGATCTAAGGATATTAATGTGCTCATTTAAAACCGTTGGCGCCGTCGTTCCGCCTCCCAATGACCCCAGTCCACCAAAGTTACTTACTGTCGCTGCCAGCTCAGGCGTCGTCGCCCCTGCCATCGGTGCTTGTACGATAGGGTAGGTTAAATCAAAGGTATTTAGTAAGGTCATGACGGGCGTCCTTGTTATTTTATGAGAAAATTTGCATGACTTACTTTAGCAAAGCTGAACGGCGTGCGTGTTAGATAATGTGTATTTAGTTATGCAATAAAAGTAGTGGATTTCTATTATGAAACCAATGTTTTTTAAGATTAGTACTCACTAATTGATAAAAAAAGGTCAGCTTTTTAAATCATCAATGCGATGACCGAAAAAACTGACCCATTTCTTTAAACTTACTTACTGCTTAATTCAACTGCAAAAACCCTTTCGCATTCATCAATAACCCAACCACGTCATCACCACTGATGATCGTAAGGCGCTTATCGAACAATCGTATCCTAACCCACTGGCGGCCACGGACGGTCGGCATCACTGATAATCCATTCTGCCACATAGCCGCTCGGCCGTAGCTTCCAATCTGCTTGATTTAGCACCCCTAAGACACGCGAGGTTTCGATCACTTTGCCGCCCTCGGTGACGCCCGTGCGCAGTAGGGCAGAGGAGCAAGGCTTGCCTTTGACCCACATCGACTGCTCGATATATATCCAGCGCTCATCGAAGCCGACGATACGAGTTTTCATGGTGACTTTATCGAAGGCGCGAATGCGTTTGCGATATTGGATGGTACTGCCAGCGACCACCAAACCCCAACGCTGCTTTAAGAGCTGTGTACCAAGGCCGCTCCGTACCGCAAAATCGGTACGTCCCATATCAAAAAGGGTCAGGACGCGGCCATTATTCATCTCCAAGAAATTATCAATATCGGTCAGACGACAGCGAAAGCTAATCTCGCTGGTATCTTTAAACGTTAAGGTATTGCCCTTTTTTACTTGTAGTGCGGCGCGAGCGATGGTACTAGCATAACGAATAAATGGATACATGGCGCAATCTCAAAGAGTTAAAGGTTAAGTAAAAAAAGTAAAGTTTGGCAGAGTGGCAAATGTCATTATCAATGGTTAGACGGCACGCCAATAGACTCAAAATAAGCGCTGACCGTTTCGGGCAACCAGTTGATATCAAATCTTGATTGTTTATAAAGATGCGTCGATTTGTCTTTATCGACGTTATAACGAATAAAGCCCACGTGCCCGCCATGCTCAGTTTCTAAAAGCGTGACAGTATCGGAGACGTCGTTTGGCGTGGCGGTAAACCCAAGGAAAGGGTCGTCTTTAGCGCTGATTAATAATAAAGGTTTGGTTACTTTTATCAAATAAGGCAGCGCCGATGAAGCGTGATAATAATGGTTATTAGAGCGGTAGCCATGACGCGGAGCGGTAAAGATATCATCAAAGTCACTGATACGATTGACCGCTTTGATAGAGTCAATCTCATCTTTAGTAATGTCATTCGCCAAGGCTTTTTTGATAATGGGATTCAGCAGATACGGCGTATAAATACGGTGACTCAAAAAGCTGTGCATACTAAGCGCCGCCGACGACATATCGACAGGTGCTGAAATCACCGCCGCGCCGTCACAGAGTGCTTTGTCGCCATATTCGCCCATATATTTTGCCAGTGCATTACCGCCTAAGGACACGCCTACCGCATAGATATGGGCAAAATTTTTGCGCAAGTTCTCAAGCATATGATGCAGCTCGCCGGTGTCACCAGCGTTATAAAAGACGCGACCGCTCGCCGGAATACCGCCGCAGCTACGAAAGTGAGCGACGACAAAGTGCCATCCTTGCGCATGCATCTGATAGGCCAACGCGCGCGCATAATGACTGTCGCTACTGCCTTCCATACCGTGAAACAATACGATTAATGGGGTTTGCTCAAGCTCGCCATTACCTGCTGAGTTTATAAAATCGGCGTCTATAGGATGCGCATCATAAAAGTCATAGGCAATATCGCTTTCATCCAGCGAGTCTTTTTCGACCACGCGGCGGTAAGTCGGCGTTTTAGGGGCAAAAAATTTGGGTAAAATGCTTTGTAAGTGTGGATTGCTTAACCAAAATGGCGGTTTAAATGGGGCAGGGGTAAAGGTTTTATGTGGTTTCGATGTTGGCATAAAGGTTTCTTATTTAATGGACGTTAAAAATATCGTTAAAATCGTCTTTAACAATCAATGCCTTATCATACCGACGGCGGTTGCTAAAACCAATGCTTTTCAGTGAACGCTCAGTGAACGTATGGTCACTCAAAGCAATTCATCTAGAACTACCATTAAGAAGAACTAAGAAAAATGGCTCTGCATACATACTTATCAATTATCGCGACTCTAAGACACGCCCATCCATCGCCAGCCGCTCTTTTAAGTGATCGATATCTGCTTCAGCAAGCGTTACGGTCAAGGTCACTTGTTTACTATAAGTCACATCATCAATATGCCCGTCCAAGTCCTCAACCACGTAGCGACACTGCGCTTCGGTGGCAAATTCAGCGATTATTTGTACTTGCGCCATCGGCACGTACGGGAGCAGTACCATTTCATCGACGGCCGCCTGCGCAGAACCCGCATAAGCGCGAGTTAGACCGCCTGCACCGAGTTTGATACCGCCAAAGTAACGCACGACAATGATAATCACGTTGCCGATAGATTTATGCTGTAAGACGTTTAATATCGGTCGTCCTGCCGTACCATTTGGTTCGCCATCATCATCAAAGCCTGCGCTAGTGGTGTTATTGGGGTCGCCAATAATATACGCCCAACAGTGGTGACGCGCATCGGCATATTGCACGCGTAGCTGTTCCACGTGAAACATTGCTTGCTCGCGCGAGTTTACAGGATAGGCGTAGGCAATAAACTCAGACTTTTTAATGTCTAAGCGCGCGCTGACCGCATGTTTTAGCGTTTGATAACTCATATTTCATCAGGTCTAGGTTGGATATGGTAAACTTACTTAACTTCCACTGCCTGCCGTATTGGGCGCAGTGTTCATTTAATTTTTTATTATAGTATCACTTCTCATTACTTAAGACAGCGGACAAGCGCAATAGCTGCGCTTGTATGATTGGCTTTTGATACGAAGTTGGTAGTATAAAACGAATGGTAGTCAAGCATATGCGTCTAGATAAATTTATAAGTAAAGCCACTGAGCTGTCGCGCAAAGAGTCAAAGCGGATTTTGCACGCCGGTGAAGTGACGGTAAATGATGCGGTGGTCAAAGATCCAGGGCTGCATGTCGATATCGTCAACGATGAAGTACTGTGGGCGGGCGAGCCATTGTCGGTTGCGACTGGCAATCGCTATATATTGCTTCATAAACCTGAAGGTTTTGAATGCTCTTTAAAAGCCAAAGAATATCCTATCGTCACCGAGCTAATCGCTGTACCTGAGCTTGGCAGCTTGCGTATTGCAGGACGCCTCGATGTCGATACCACGGGCGCCCTACTTATCAGTGACGATGGCAGCTGGTTACACCGTGTGACCAGCCCTAAACATGAGCATGCCAAAATATACGAGCTCACATTAGCAAGTCCCATGGACAGCGACGCGCAAGCCAATGCCGTCAAAGAAGTGGCTGAAGGTATCCTTTTAGAAGGCGACCACGAAGAAACCAAGCCTGCTACCCTTGAGTTTATTGATGAAACCCATGCACGCTTGACCTTGGAGCAGGGTAAATATCATCAAGTAAAACGTATGATGGGCTATTTTGGTAATCGGGTCACCGAGCTGCATCGCGCCAGCATTGGTCATATCACCTTAGACGGTTTGGAGAAAGGTGACAGTCGTTTCTTAACGCCGGAAGAAGTCGCTAAATTCTAAAATTAGGCTCTGCTGCATCTTAAACAGTCATAAAAATTTTCTACAAAAAAAGCAGCCACGAAAAAGTGCGCTGCTTTTTTAATGTCCACTGTTTACCGTTATACTCCCTGGCTACTGTCTGTGTTGCCTATCTCTTAAAGCTCAGTAGCAATTTTGCAAAATTGAGGCTTTTAAACTTTGCAAAAACTGTCCTTGTGCTAAAGTCTGCCTATATTTTTTAATCTATATTTTTACATAATATAGTCAGCTTTATTAATAATGAGCATTTTTAAAGTATTGCTATTAAAAATCAATAGGACAGTCTTCTGTGAAATTCTCTCTGTTAAAATCTGCCAGCTTAATCAGTGTCATATTATTGACTACCACCGCTTGTGCGCAGCAAAGCGCCACTGACACTATCAAAAATAATGTCAACCAAGCGCCGCAAAATAGTGCAAGTATACAAAGTACGCAAGCGACTAGCAGTGTGAGCAAAGCTGTCGATAGTCAATTACGCCAACTGCTGAGCCAAGCCGGTATCAAAACGCAAATCACTTCTATTGTGCCCTCTAAATTGCCCAACATGTATCAAGTGAACTTGGTAGGACAGCCGCCGCTGCATATCACTAAAGAGGGTAAATATGTCATCCAAGGTGAGCTACAAAAGAATCCAAGCAAACGCGTCGTCACAAAAACACCAGCGCGTAGCAGCAGCTTGCAAGTAGGCAAGCCCGTCAGTGCCAGCCTGAAATCTGACCTATTAGCAAATATGGGCGCGCTTAAAAACATGAGTACTAAAACGCCGTTCTTTTATACCGCCGTGCCGGGAGTCATTTGGGGTGCGACTTTAGAAGGTGTGCCATTTCTACTATCAGACGATGGGCAATATATCACCGACGGTGAGATATCAGTGATTGAAAACGGTCAGTTTATCGGGCTTGATAGCAACTTTGAGCGCCTTAAGAACCAAGCGGTATTTGCAACCTTAGACCACAGCCAACTGATTACTTATCCTGCCACCAGCCCTGAGAAAGCGGTTATTTATGTCGCTAATGATGTCAATTGTCCTTATTGTCGCCGTCTCCATCAGCAGCTACCCATGCTCAATGCCAAAGGCGTGACGGTAAAAACCATCGGTTATCCAATCTATGAAAAGTCGCCTGAGCAAATGCGCGCTATCTGGTGTCAGGGTAGTGAGGACAGCCGCCGCACAGCTTTTGATAAAGCAATGCTACAAGGTAAAATGACGCCGGCACCAGCCAGCTGTAAAGCCGATTATGTAACGCCTAACCGTGAAAAATCAGCAGGGCTTGCGGTCATGGCAACGCCGGCAATTTATCGTGAAGATGGCGTCCTTTATCAAGCAAGCTTTGAGAGCCCAGAGTTTTTAGAGTTCTTGGGTGTAGAGTAAATGATTAAGAAGTCTGTTTATTAAGAGCTCTGATTATTAAAAGCTCTGATTATTAAAAAGTCTATAACATAGAAAGTAACCATTAAAAACTGCCCTATGAGCGATGTCCATAGGGCAGTTTTTAATGGTGCTTAATGATTGATTCTATCAGTCTATCTCAGTGACAGCTATTGTAGTAACAGCTATTGCGGTAAAACAATATCGACGATTTTCCAATTTATCAAACCTTCGCGCTGCATCTCGATAGTCAGCGGATAACCTTTCACCTGACCGCTAATGGTAAAGCAGTTAATCCCGCAATAAGCCAGTTTTGGCTTGTCACTATCCGTACCTTGCGCCGCTTGTTGCTCAAGCTCGGCCGCTTGTTTTTGCATGATTTGCTGCATTTGGTTTTTGACTACGGCATTGACGTCGCCGCGCTGAATGATTAAATTTTGAATCAGGTTTTTAAGATCGACTTGGTTACTGGCTATCGCCCATGCTGCGGCAAGCTCCTTGGTCGCGGTATTGGCTTGACCTTGGGTGTTAATCAGTTTTTCAATATTTTGCGGAGTAATAGCGCCATCGACCGCTTGAGTGATAAAACCATTGGCCGCTTCGGTTAATGGCGCGCCGCCAAGTTCGGCGACCAATGGATATTTGGTCATGGTCACTGCAAATTGGCTGGTCAGCTGATTTTGAATACTGGGTCGCACCTGCTCATAATCAATCGCCGCTGCGATCGTTGCACCATCTTTGGCATCGTAGGCATTTTTAAGCTGATAAGCGCTGTAATAAGGCGAACCGCCATAGATAGCGACGGCAATGACAATCAACAAAACAATCAGCTTTTTCATAAAAATACGACCTTAGCGCAAACCTAATGGTTAAAAAATTAAAAACAGTATTTATATATATATCAATATCGCGCTAAATATTAGCACGCCTACGCCTTATAAAGGTATGGAAACCTTTGTGCAATTCTTAATAAATCCTTTTTTAGGGCATCTACAGCCTCATAATTTATAATTTAGACGCCTCAGTGCTTGATAAATCCCGCCATCATCTCCATAAATAGCGCAAACTTTTAATAATTGATTTGGCTAAGCAGCATCCCGCCGTATTCGCTCGTAAGATTCATAAGTTATCCTCTTTTTGCTACCTATTCACCACGTTTCATGTGAAACCTGTAAGTAGGTGCGTGCAGTGCAAAGGAGAAGATTGACTTGGGTTGATGAATCGGCCGATCGGTGGACTGTAAAGACGATAGGAGAGCCCATGAGTAAGCGCGATTTTTATGAAGTATTAGGTGTCAGTAAGACCGCTGACAGCAAGGAAATTAAGCGAGCCTACCGCAAGCTGGCCATGAAATACCATCCTGACCGCAATTCTGATGATCCTGATGCTGAAGACAAATTTAAAGAAGCGTCGATGGCGTATGAAGTATTGAGCGATGAAGACAAGCGCTCAGCTTATGATCGCATGGGACACGCGGCGTTTGAAAACGGCATGGGCGGTGGCGGTTTTGGCGGCGGTGGCAATTTCCAAGATATCTTTGGCGACATTTTTGGCAACTTTGGCGACATTTTTGGTCAATCACGCGGCGGCGGTAGCCGTTCACGCCGCGGTTCAGACTTACGTTATGTCATTGAGCTAACCTTAGAAGAAGCAGTACGCGGCTGTAAAAAAGAAATCAGCTTTACGGCACCTGCGCCGTGCGATACCTGCGATGGTAAAGGCGCAAAAGACGCTTCTGATGTGGTCACTTGTCAGATGTGTCATGGTCAAGGCCAAGTGCGTATGCAGCAAGGCTTTTTTGCCGTGCAGCAGACGTGTCCGCAGTGTGGCGGCTCTGGTAAACAGATTAAAAACCCTTGCTCTGACTGTCATGGCAGCGGCGTAAAAGATAAATCGCGCACGCTTGAAGTGTCTATCCCAGCGGGCGTTGACGATGGTGACCGTGTCCGCCTAGCAGGTGAAGGCGAAGCGGGCGGCGCTGGCGTACAAAACGGTGACTTATACGTTGAAGTACGTGTGAAACCGCACGACGTCTTTAACCGTCAAGGCGCTGACCTCTATATGGACGTGCCAGTGAGCATTACTGATGCGGCACTCGGTAAAGAAGTAGAAATCCCAACCTTAGATGGTAAAGTCAACATCAAGGTCGCTGAAGGGACGCAAAGTGGCAAATTGCTGCGTGTGCGCGGTAAAGGCGTGACGCCAGTACGTACGACGATGAAAGGCGATTTGATTTGTCGTGTGGTCATCGAGACGCCAGTGAATCTAACGCGCGAGCAAAAAGACTTGTTACGTCAATTCCAAGATACGCTTGATGGTGACAGCAAGCATCAGCAGTCACCCCATAAAAAGTCATTCTTTAAAAAGATTGGTGATTTGTTTGATTGATAGCTAAGCCCTACTGTTTAAGTCATTATAAGGCCTATTGTTTCACGTGAAACGATAGGCCTTTTTGTTGATGCTATAAAAAACCATTTATCCATTATATTTGCTAAACTTAACCTATCAAAAATAAAATATCTAGGGTAGCTATATGAGTCAGCAGTCAAAAAACAAAGAGCAAAAAAAAACCATTAACGTTGGCGTTATCGGTGCCGGCGGGCGTATGGGGCGTATGCTGATTGAAGCGGTGCAAGACAACGCACAAACCACGCTGAACGCCGCGATTGAACGTCAAGGCTCAAGCCTTGTCGGTGCCGATGCGGGCGAAGTTGCCGCGATTGGTCGTTTAGATGTGCAAATTGTCGATGATTTAACAGCCGTTATTAATGACATCGATGTATTAATTGATTTTAGCTTACCTGATGCTACCGAACAAAATATGCAACTCTGCGCGGCAAGCAACGTTGCGATGGTGATTGGCACAACAGGCTTTAATGAGCAGCAAGAGCAAGTATTACAAGCAGCCAGTAAGCAAATCGCTATTGTCTATGCGGGTAATTATTCAACGGGCGTTAATTTGTCCTTAAAGCTACTGGCTATGGCCGCAAAAGCCTTTGGCAATGATGCCGATGTAGAAGTTATCGAAGCCCATCATAAACACAAAATCGACGCACCATCGGGCACGGCTTATATGATGGCAGAAGCAGTCGCAGAAGCGCGCGGACAGAACTTAAAAGACGTTGCCATTTATGGCCGCGAAGGGCAAACAGGCGAGCGCGAAGCTGGCAGTATTGGCATTCATGCGATACGCGGCGGTGAAATCATCGGTGATCATACCGTAATGTTTATTGCCGACGGTGAAGTGGTTGAAATTACCCACCGTGCGCGTGCGCGTATGACCTTTGCCGCTGGAGCGGTACGTGCGGCCACTTGGGTAATTGAGCAAGAATTTGGTCAATATAACATGCAGGATGTTTTAGGCTTAAATGACTAAACCTAAAGAATTAGGTTTCTCATTGATGGTTTGGTAGCGGTTACTTATTGATAAAGCAGAATGACTGCTAGGAGTCAGACATGAATAAGTTTAGCGAACATCTAATAGCCTATTTTAGTCGTACGCTGGCTATGATAAAAGCTACCAAAATCATAAGTTATACCTGTCCGATAGTATTTATCTTAAGTTTAACGGTATTGCCAATCGTCGTACAAGCGGCCGCTTATCAAACTTATGTGATTCATACCTATGGTGGCGAGAGCTTATTACCAGCGGTGCGTCAAGAGTTAAGTAGCAGTCGCGATGGCGGTACGGTGTCGACTTATCAAGATAAGCTCGTATTACATACCACGGCTGCTAATTATCAAAAAGTACAGCAGTTACTTAGTCAGATTGACGGTCAACCGCAGGCGTTGACCGTTGCTGTGCGTGTCGGTAATAGTCGTCAATCCCAAGGTAATATCCAGCAAGGTCGGGTTGTTATTAGTAATCGCGGTATTCAAGGTACTGGCGTAATCAGCCAAAGTAATAGCCAACAACAAGGTAATAACCTATATCAAGTACAAACGCTGTCGGGCAGCGCAGCAAGCATCAGCACAGGCACGCTTTACTCATTAAACCAAAGCTATATTGCCAATAGTTATCTAGGATATCCAAATTATCCGAATGTTCATCGCCCTTCAGGGCAAATTATTATTCAGCAGCAAGTATTACTGCCGACGACGCAAGGGATTACGGCGACGCCAAGGCTACTACCAAACGGGCAGGTCGAAGTACAATTATCCCAAGTAGAAGAACAGCTCGTGCGCGCTAATCCTTCTTATAATCGCTATGGCTATAATAATAGCGTGCAAGGGCAAATATTGAATAGCACCATTGTCGTCCCACGTGGGCAGTGGGTCAATATTGGACAAATCTCACAAAACAATCAAAGCCAAAGCTCAGGTTATGCCAGTAATAGGACGCTAAATAGCAGTAATAGCGTACCTATTTCATTATTGGTACAGTAGCTGATTATTAATGTTGTCGCGAAGCAAAAATAACAAAGCGCGGCACTGTGATAAGCAGTACCGCGCTTTGTTACTGTTATTGATATTAATTGGTTAAAAATTAATCAATATAAACCACCTCTAATGGCGGAAAACCATTAAACTCGACCGACGAATACGAGTTGGTATAAGCACCCGTGGTTAACCAAAAGATTTTATCGCCAATCTCTAGCTCTTCTGGCAACTGGTAACCCGCTTCTTCATACATGATGTCGGTTGAGTCACACGTTGGCCCTGCCAATACGACCGTGCCTTCGCTGGTTGAGGTTTCCATTTTAGGCGTGTAGACAGGATACTTGATTGCTTCGCCTAGAGTCTCGATTAAGCCTTGGAATAAGCCCACATCGGTATATACCCAGCGCGTCAAATCCGTATCTGATTTACGCGAAATCAGCACCACATCGCTGACCAAGACACCCGAGCCGCCAACCAATGAACGACCAGGCTCAAGGATAATCTCTGGCATCTCATCTTCATTGTAGTCATCAGTCAAATAACTGGTAATCTCTTCTGCATAGACTTTGACCGGATTGACTTCGCTGATATAGTTTGCCGGAAAGCCGCCGCCCAAATTAATCATTTGTAACTTAATGCCTTCCTCATTTTTCATCCAGTCGAACATATATTTGACCTTGGCGAGCGCATCATCCCAAGCGGCGACGTCTTTTTGCTGGCTACCGACGTGAAACGAGATACCATAAGGCACCAAGCCCAATTCGCGCGCTTGAATCAACAAGTCAATCGCCATATTTGGATGGCAACCAAATTTACGTGATAGCGGCCATTCAGCGGTTTCAGAGCCTTGTACTAAGATACGCACAAATACTTTTGAACCAGGCGCGTGCTTAGCGATATTTTTTAAATCCGCTTCAGAATCGGTTGCGTACAAATCAATCCCTTTTTCAAAGGCATATTTGACATGCTGCGCTTTTTTAATGGTGTTGCCATAAGAGATACGCGATGGCTCAACGCCGCAATCAAGCACCCGATCCAGCTCATAGATTGACGCACAGTCAAAGTTTGACCCAAGCTCAGCCAATAAGTTAATGACTTCAACCGCAGGACTTGCCTTCATAGCATAATGAATTTTTGCCTTTGGAAAAAAACCAACCATTTCCGCATATTTTGTTTTAATGCGGCTTAAGTCGACCACCAAAAACGGGGTTTCGCGACCTTCGGCAGCTTTGGTAAATTTCTGCCAGCCGGCAGGGTCAAAATATTGGTCAATTTTGATCATGGTCATGGTGGGGAAACCTTTAATGAAGACAGTGAATGTCGGAGAATAAAAATAGCAGAGAATTAAAACGTTAGAATATAAAAGCCAATCTTATCATCATAAAGCCATTATTTTTAACGATAATGATAGGACAACAAACGTGGCTTAAAATATAAATGTATTAAGAGTTGGTGGTTTGTGGCTGTTTATCCGCGATTTGCTCGCCCTGTTTTTCGCGTATTTTAAGCACTTTACGCACTTTATCACGCGCCCGCGTTTGTTTAAGACGCGATAAATAATCGACAAAGATGACGCCATTTAAATGATCCATTTCATGTTGGATACAGACGGCAAGTAAGCCTTCGACTTCTTCATCAATTTTATTGCCATTTTCATCCAAGGCCTCGATACGTACTTTGGTTGGACGTTCAACCTTATCATAGACTTCAGGCACCGACAAACAGCCCTCTTCGTACGGCTGCTTTTCTTCTACCAATGGCGTAACTTTCGGGTTAATAAATACCCTTGGGTTGTCTTTGTCTTCCGATAAATCCATGACGATAAGCTGAATATGACGGTCGACTTGGCTTGCCGCCAAACCAATACCTTGGGCATCATACATCGTCTCAATCATATCGGCGATTAAGGTTTTGATTTCAGCAGTAACTTCCTTGACAGGCTTAGCAATCGTGCGTAAGCGCGGGTCGGGATAGCTTAAAATAGGGAGTAACGCCATAAGGCTCACCTCAATGATAAAGATAAAATAGGTCTGATATTATAAGATAAATGGGGGCAAAAGTAATGCATATCAATACATAAGGTGTTTTATGCTTAGGGAATAACATAAGAAAAACTGACTATTAATAATTCAGATAGAAAATGCAGTCATTAAAAAAGGTCTTACGCTAGGTAAGACCTTTTTTATATGCTCTAATTTATTACGAGTAACGGCTTGCGCTTGTTATACGCGGCGTTTGTTCATAATCATCTCATAGATAAACAGTAAGATAATCGCACCGATTACTGAGAAGATAAGTCCGGTAAAGCCGCCATCAGCATTGATACCGATTAAGCCGGCGACAAAACCACCAAGCATCGCACCAACGATACCCAATACGATGGTCATAATCCAACCCATCGGGTCGTTGCCCGGTTTAATAGCGCGTGCCAATAAACCTGCGACCAAACCTACGATAATCATCCAAATAAAGCTCATTGTTATTCTCCTAATGTTTTTAATTTATATGGTTATTTATAATCTGTTACTTATTTGATGAACTCATTGTAATCATTAGCCACTATAAAAAGTAACGACGAAATGTTATCTGTGTACGGGCTATGTGAGAAAAAAGCCATATTTGCTATCAAGCAGATGAAATAGGTAAACGGCAGGTTAAAAAGGTAGTAAAGTCGCTAACGTAACAAAGTGTTGATTACTATCATGTGTAAATTATTCAAATAATTATATGGACTTATAAACGTTGAAGGAGCTATCTATAGGAAGGAAACTAGCTATAAAAAAAGCATAGCTCGTTTAACGAACTATGCTCTTAGAAATAACAAGGTCTTAATATGCTTAATATTTAAGCAAAGATTTATTTATTGCGCAGCGCGGTCAATAGACGCTGGTGAATCCCTTCAAAGCCGCCATTCGACATAATGACAATCGCATCGCCCGCTTGAGCGTTATTAATAATATACCTAATAATCGCCTCGGTACTAGACAATACTTGCTGGCTTGCGATATTGGGTTTGTTAGCTTTGGCATTATCAACGACGTCTTTTAGGCCCCATTCAAGTCCGGTTGGTTCATACCATAAAGTATGGTCGGCGAGGGCGGCGGATTCAGCCAAGCTGTCTTGGTGAATGCCCATTTTCATGGTGTTGCTGCGCGGCTCGATAATCGCCCAAATCCGTCTGTCTGCCAGTTTCTTTTTAGCGCCATCTAAGGTAGTCGTAATAGCGGTCGGATGATGGGCGAAATCATCAAATACCAAGATGTCGTTGACATCGCCAATCAGCTCCATACGACGTTTGATACCAGCGAAAGCGGATAATGCTGCGCAGGCGGTTTTAATATCGACACCAACATTATAAGCGGCGGCAACCGCAACTAGCGCATTATTGACGTTATGAATACCGCTCATCGACCAATCGACGATCGCTGTATGCTCATCGTTCCCTGCAAAGCTGACGCTAAATTGACCGCCATCAGCGCTGATAAGTTCGGCTTGCCAGTCGTTAGTGTGCTGTAAATTCTGCTCGTCTTTTTTATGATCAACTGACTGTTTATCAATAACCGCCGTCCGCCAAACTGGCGTCCAAACACCTTTTGCTAAAGTCTCCTCTAAGCTAATGGTCGCCGCTGGCATGATGATTTTGCCGCTACTTGGAATCATGCGCACCATATGGTGAAACTGGGTTTGGATGGCGTTTAGGTCAGCGAAGATATCGGCATGGTCAAATTCAAGATTGTTTAAAATAGCGGTACGCGGGCGATAATGGACGAACTTTGAGCGTTTATCAAAAAACGCTGAATCGTATTCATCGGCCTCAATAACGAAGTAGCCGGTTTTTCCTCCACTGCCATCAGCGACTTTTTTAGCACCCAAATAGCTGCTATGGGCAAAGACTTGTTGCAGGTGTTCATCACTAGTATTAACCAAGGGCACGCCGCCAATCAAAAATCCTGTATCAATACCGGCATAATGTAATATCCATGCCAGCATGGTTGTCGTGGTGGTCTTACCGTGCGTACCTGCCACAGCGATGACATGGCGCGATTGTAGCACTTGCTCAGATAAGAACTGCGGCCCTGAGGTGTAGCGCAGACCGCTATCGAGCATATATTCGATAACATCCATGCCACGCTTCATGGTATTACCAACCACCACCAAATCAGGCGCTGGCTGCAAATGCTCGACTAAATAACCTTCGGCAATGGTCACGCCCGCATTTTCAAGTTGGGTGGACATTGGCGGATAGACATTGGCGTCTGAGCCTGTGACTGTATGCCCAAGGCTGCGCGCCAGTAACGCCAGCGAGCCCATAAAAGTACCGCAAATACCAAGAATATGAATATGCATAGACGTTCCGTACACGCTTAAAAAGGAGGGGATTGAGCTTGAATGTCAGCCAACAGTGATTACTACAGCCAGCAGTTCGGTAGGTAGCTCAATAATCAAAGCCTCATTGTAAAGTAAACACCATAAGATGACCAATAAAAAACGCCTAGTCGGTAGGCGTTGTGTGGACTCTCAATTTGGCTGAGGTAGGCAGTTATTTATTTACGAGAAAGGGTGTAGTCATCGTTAAGATTGGCATCAGTGTCCATCATAATCAAATGGTTGTCACTGATTTTATAGGTTTCGATGTTTTTTCTCTCATAAACGATGGTGATTTTATCGTCATCTTGGCGATAAACCCCTGATTCTAACAAAGGCGGAACGGTCGGCGCCGCATCATTAAAAACACTGGTTTTTAGCACAGAGCCATCAGCGAACAAATTTAAGGTAATCTCGATATTATCGCAAGAAGCACACGGTACCACACCGCCATAATCGCCCATCAAGGTGGCTTGTAAGCTGCTGTCGCTACTGGCGGCCGAAATCATCGGCGCGCGGCGACTGTTGTCATTTGAATTTGCTGCTGCTATCAGTGATTGGCCTTCTGCATTATTTGTCTCATTCACTGCATCGTCGGTCAGATTGTTTTGAACATCAATATCCTGCAAGTCAGCAAGTGCCACCGTATTGGTAGTCTGAGCACCTTGCGTTGTTGTGTTATTGGCAGTCGTAGAAGATGAGGCGCTATCACAGCTCATGAGTAGCAAACAGAGCGGCAGTGCTAGCAAGGGGCGCGTACAGCGTCTCATAGCGGTAATTGCAGCGGAGGAATAGGGTAAGATAGTAATCATAGTGTTACCAAAAAACATTTTTTAATAGTGGGTTTCAGCCTTGTCAGTAGGATAACTAATTAAAGTCTTGGTAAAAGTTAAAGAAATTGTAAGGGACAATCTTAGCGCCAACAGGCAGCGCTTGCGACCCTCACTTCGTTAAATTATGTGATAGACCTCATGGTTTTGATAACACACTTCGCCATTTGGCTTTGGAAACACCAGCTATATACGTTTAAAGTGCAATTAAGACTACCGTTATTCCAATAGGGTAAATAAACACCTTGGATATATCAAAGTGTAAAAGTGACTAGAGCGTGTCGTTAATTAAACCCTATGGCTTTAAACGTGCTAAAAACGCCTGAAATATGAGCCAAAAAAATAACCGTCCATGCGTTGTGCAGGACGGTTATTGGCTACTCATAAGGGTAGTAGAAGCAGGTTAGCGGGCAGGGCGTACGATACGCCACAAAATCAGCAAATGTACCAATATCAAAATGCTAAATAAAATCAAAGATTGCTCAGGGATACTCAAACCCATAAACGTCCACTCAATAGACGCGCATTCACCAGAGCCGGCAAATACTTCTTTTAATACTTGCTGCATCGGTAGGGTGTCAAGCCAATAGTCTAAGCCGGGTCCACATGAGGGCACTTGGTCGGCGGGCAAATGCTGTAGCCATACGTGCCGACCGGCAACTACTGCTGCCCAGCCAATACCTGCCAAACTGCCAAGCCATAATAGTAAGCGGACAATTTTTGATTTTGGGTCAAATATAGCGGCAATCAAAGCAAAGCCGCCCATAATCATCAGACCGATGCGCTGAAAGATACATAGCGGACAAGGCGAAAACCCCATATAACGCTGTAAGAAAAATAGCGCAAAGCTCATGCCGATCACGGCCATGATTACTAAAAACACTTGTAGATTACGGTAAGTGGTCAGCTGTCGCATGGGGCGAATACTCTTATAAAGTGCTCATTGATATAGGATAAAACTAATAAAAAGCAGACTGTTAAAAGGTCAAATTAATCAACCATTAACGGTACTGTTGTAAAAATTCCATAAAATCTTCGGTTTCGGCAGCTTCAAGCTCTGCCTGCTGCAAGATAGATTTTTCGGCAAGTACTTCATATTTGGCTTGAGTGTTTGGGCTCAACGTCTGCTGTAATATCGACTCACGATGCTGCTGCGCCAAAGTAAAGCCAAGCTGCCATAAGCTACCCAAACGTTTACTATCCGAGTTCACTTGTGCCGAGATGGTTGACTCAGGATGCCCTGCTTTACCTTGCATTAAAGCAACTGCTGTCCGATATTCATTACCCCCATAATGCGCGTCAAGCAGCTCTGCCAATGGCTGCATACGGCTTAAGTGCATGAGCATCCAGCTTTCAAGGGTTTGCTCATCACCATTATTAATGATTTGCAAGTTTTCGCGGCGACCTTCGTTGACCACGCGTTCTAAATTAACCGCCAACGCTTCTTCTTCTGCTGGCAGCAGCTCTGGCGAATCACTGAGCAGGCAGTACAATGCCATCACTTCTAAAAAGCAGGCGCTAGATAAACGAATGCCAATATCGCTATAAGGGTCGAGGTCGATAGCACGAAACTCAACGTAAGCGATACCGCGACGCTCAAGCGCTTCGGTTGGGCTCTCGCCACTCATCGCGATTTGTTTGGGGCGAATCGGACTATAGTATTCATTTTCTATTTGTAGAATATGGTCATTGATTTGTATCGGATTACCGTCGGCATCATCTAAGCCAAGTTTCTCAAAGCTTGCATGCGGGGTCTGAATCGCACGGCGCAGCCCTTTAATATACTCGGGCAAATTATTATAACGAATATCGAGATGTTCTTGCACGCTGTTGGTATAGCCAAGCTTGCCCATACGTAGGCTGGTCGCCGTCGGTCTATAGTAGGTTGAGTCATTGAGCAGCTCAAGGTCATGTTCGATACCTGACACAAAGCACGGACAAACGCTAGGGCTGGCCCCTAATAAATACAGTACCAAACTGGTCAGACGTTTAAAGTTACGAATCAATCCCAGATACTTGTCATTTTTAAATTCGGTTAGGGTCAAATCTTGCGCGCTTGGCGTTTGCGCTTGCCACGCGGCAAATAAATCATCGCCAAACGATAGGTTATAGTGCAAGCCGGCAATCGTCTGCATACGGCGACCATAACGGATACCAAGTCCACTACGATAGAGGGTTTTTAGCTTACCCGTATTAGAGCTGCCATAGTCTGCTAGCGGAATATCTTCATCTTTTGATGACAGCATACACGGCATTGACAATGGCCACATCAGCTCGCCTTCAGGCATACCTTGATAAACCAATAAATGCAATTGGCGCAACATGGTTAGCGTTTCTTTTGGAGAGGTTTTTGGGTCAGTGATAAGTTCGAGCAGACTTTCAGAGTAATCGGTGGTGATAAATGGATGGGTGAGCTTGGAGCCAAGCTTGGCTGGATGCGGAGTTTGCGCCAAGTAGCCGTCAGGTTTAACCCGCAGCCCTTCTTTTTCGATACCGCGCAGCATGCCGCTTAAATGCTTGCTATCAAACCAGTTTGGAATTTTAAAATCGACAAAGCTGCTCGCAAAATTACTCATAATAGTCATCTGTTGTTATTAGTTATGGTCGGTCGCCACACAATCGCTGTGCAACCGCAAAAACGGGTTATAGAATCACGTCAGTTTAGCCCAAAGCCGCCCCAAAAACCACGTACAATTACAAATACAGTAAGCTTCATTAGCGCTCAGACAGCGGTTATTTGACTTGTAAAGGTGGCGGCTCCGTGCAGTTATTAACCAAATCTATTGGCTTAAAGTAAATACCTAGAAAACAAAAAAGCATCTACTTATCAAGTAGATGCTTTAGATAACTCATTGTTTTGTACCAACAGGCTTACGAGAATTCTAATTCCGTCTCGAAACCTTTTAAAATATGACGCGCCATTGCAAGGTTTGATTTTTGACGGTCAAGTACAAGGTATAAGAACAAGTTGTCGTTACGTACTAGTGGACGTAGCAAATGATACTGCTTGCTCAAAGTGATAAGAATGTCTTCGATGTTTTCATTTAAATTTAGCGCTGCTGCTACTTTGCGCTTAGAGCGTAGCACTTCGGTGTTGCCAGCCGCTGCTAGCTCAAGGTCGATACCAGAGCCAAGAGTAGCCATTGCAAGACCAGATTCGCTGTCTACTAGGGCGGCGGCGATAAAGCCGTCGATGTCGTTTAATGCGTCAAGTGATAACTTAGCCATGAGGGTGTGCCTTAATAACTTGGGATAGGGATAGGATTATTTTTTAGTCATTATTCTTTAGGAGCAAAATCCTTTAATAAAAAACCTTCTCACAAAAATCTTTTAATAAAAGGCTTGCAAATAGCAGCGTTGCAAAACATCTTAAGTACTCACTAAAATACAGGATTAATTAGTCTAGCTACTCAAAGGAAGGTGGTATTTAAGCACATTCCCATAAAAAAAACAATCGCAAACCGACTAAAGCCGCTTTTTACCGGATTATCGGTCAAAAACATCTTTTTCAGTTTACGAATGTATACTCAATTTGATCTAAAAGGACTGTATTGCTTTTAAAATAAAGCCATTATTTCGACTTGTTTAACTCGACTTGCTTAAAGTGAGAACGATGAACCACAGCCACAGGTCGTGGTGGCGTTTGGATTGGTGACAATAAAGCGTGCGCCCTCTAAGCCTTCGGTATAGTCTACGGTCGAGCCTTGCAGATACTGATAGCTTAGCGAATCGACGACTAAGGTTACATCGTCATTATCAAAATTGGCATCATCTTCATTGAGCTCATTGGCAAAGTTAAAGCCATAAGAGAAACCTGAACAGCCGCCGCCCGTCACATAGACACGCAGCATCAGATTGCTATCACCTTCTTCTTCACGTAGGCGACGTACTTTTTTTGCCGCGCTGTCAGTTAAGTTTAAGGCGGTTGGGTCGACTGGTTGACTTGTGCTTGGATTAAATTGATTGGCTGATTCGTTCATATCTACCTCAGTTGCTAAAATCAAATGATTTGTTTTTTATTTCTGCGAGGTCGTCTATTTATACTGGATAGGGCGACTGATAAGTAGCGGCTGATAACGCCTAGGCTACGGTAAAATTTTTTATATTTGTTAAGGCATTTAGCAATGTAACATTTTAGCAATGTAACTTAGTATTGAAACATTATTGTGGCATGGCAATTTGGTGAATAGCAATACGGACGCTACTTAACTTTAAAGGCTCAATTTCGAACACCTAACTGCATGATGTCAATAGTATTTTACTAGTATAACATAATTGGGGTGCTGATTGATTTGTCAAGGGTGACAGTAGCGTTTGCAACTATATATCGGTTTTAAGTACCTAAATTTTAAATTTTTGGTGCATCATTATGATCGCAAGTGGTTTTTAGCCGTATAAAGGTTTGAATTTAAAATAGTTATTTAATCGTTTGCCTATGCGTCAAGCGTTTGAAATAATAGCCGCCTGTAAACATGCCAGACGTGTGTTTTTATTGCCTTAAGTTTTATATTATTGTTGAGATGAAGAAATTATATGATCGAATTTAAAGACGTTGGCGTTCGCCGTGATGGTCGTGAGTTGTTTGCAGGGGCAAGCTTTCAGCTCCATCCGGGCCACAAAGTTGGCTTGACGGGCAATAACGGCACCGGTAAATCCACCTTGTTTGCCTTATTATTGACGCAAATGGGCACCGGCGATACCGAAGTGACGCTTGATAGAGGCGAAGTCAGCATTCCAGATAGCTGGCAGGTGGCGCACATGGCGCAGGAAGTCGGGGCGAGCACGCAGACGGCGATAGATTATGTGCTAAGTGGTGATGAGCAGTGGTATGAGATTAATGCGGCGTTAAATGATTTAAGCAGTGTCAGTGACGATCAGATTGGCGTATTGCATCAGCAGTTTGATGAAATTGACGGCTATCGTACGCCGACCAAAGCGGCGCAAATCATGGCAGGTCTTGGTTTTAAGACCAGTCAGCATGAATTGCCCGTTGAAGGGTTCTCGGGTGGTTGGCGTATGCGTTTAAACCTTGCTAAGACCTTGATGAGCCGCGCCGATTTAATGCTCCTTGATGAGCCAACCAACCATTTGGATTTGGACGCCATTCTTTGGCTTGAGACCTGGATTAATGCTTATACCGGTTTGGTGATTGTTATCTCGCACGACCAAGCGTTTTTGGACGCCACCGTCGGGCATATTTTGCACGTCGAACAACAAAAAATCACCCTTTATACAGGTAATTATCAGCAGTTTATCCGTACCCGTCACGAGCGTATGGCGCAGCAGCAGCAAGCGTTTGAGAAGCAACAAGCGACCAAAGCCCATTTGGATGATTTTATTCGTCGTTTCCGTGCCAAAGCCAGTAAAGCCAAACAGGCGCAAAGCCGTATTAAGCAGCTTGAGCGCATGGCGGAGCTGTCGCCGATGATGGCGGACAATCCGTTCTCGTTCCGCTTTTATGAGCCGGCCAATATGAGCTCGCCGCTGATAGAAATGAGCAATGCTGATATCGGCTATAGTGAGACGCCGCTTTTGCATAATGCCAACGTCCAAGTGACGCCCGACACTCGCCTTGGTTTATTGGGGATGAATGGCGCGGGTAAATCGACCTTGATTAAAGCTTTGGTTGGCGAAATTGGTATTTTATCAGGCAGCTATCGCGTCTCTGACACCTTAAAGCTTGGCTATTTTAATCAGCACCAAATGGATACTTTAGACGCCGCAGCGACACCGATGCAAATGCTGCGCCGCCTAGCAGGTAAAACCTCTGATGCCGAGTTGCGCTCGTTCCTTGGTAGTTTTGACTTTCGCGGCGACCGTATCGATACCGCAAGTGAGCTGTTTTCTGGTGGCGAGCGCGCGCGTTTGACTTTGGCATTAATCGTTTGGCAGCGTCCAAACGTCCTTGTCCTCGATGAGCCAACCAACCATTTAGACTTACAAATGCGTCAGGCTTTGACCATCGCCCTGCAAGGGTTTAAAGGGGCAGTGGTGCTGGTATCGCATGATCGCGAGTTGATTGCCAACGTCTGCGACGAGCTGTTTTTAGTGCATGACGGTCAAATCGATGAGTTCGATGGCGATATCAGCGACTACGGTAAATGGCTAGCAGAAAAACGCAAACAAGAAAATGCCTCAGACAAAAATACCGGTAAGAAAAAGAACAAAAAAGACAATAAGAAATCCGTTTCACGTGAAACAGATGCAGGTTCGGCAAACAGTCAAATAACCAAACCATCAGTCAGCCAATCAGATCAAATAAACAGTAAAGCGTCAACTGCACCTGTAAATAATAAAGCCGCTCAGCCTTTAATTAGCAAAGAAGAGCAGCGCAAATTGGCTGCTGAGCAGCGTAAGCTCACCGCACCGATGCGCCGTGAGATTGAAAACACAGAAAAAGCTTTGGCTAAAATTGATGAAAAATTGGCCAGTTTAGAAACCAAGCTTGCCGATACTGAGCTGTACGAAGAAAGCCGCAAGGCTGATTTATTGCTATTGTTAGATGAGCAAACCGCGCTCCAGCAGCAGCATAGCGATAATGAAGAAAAGTTGTTGCTGGCGATGACAAATTTAGAAGAGATGGAAGCGCGTTTTCAATAAAAAGTTGTAAAGGCAAGGTGACAGCGTGATTATTTAAGCGCCTAATATAGTGGCTATATATAGTGACTATAAATATAGGGACTATAAAAACTCGTCGATATAAAAAAAGGGAGAGCCTAAGCTCTCCCTTTTTTATGCCATTATTCCATCCGGTATTTACCATCTCCATAAGACAGTATTTTCATAGTAGTTGTGCAAAGTTCACAGTTTATTTGACCAGCAGCGGCTTTCGATAAATCCAAAATACGACCTTTAATATAAGGTCCTCTATCGGTAATTTTTACGATCACGCTCTGCTTTGTCTTTTTGTTAGTCACTTGTACCTTCGTACCAAACGGCAGCGTCTTATGCGCGGCGGTGAGGGAGTTCATGTTGAAGATACTGCCACTTGCGGTACGTTTACCGTGGAACTTACTGCCATAATAACTGGTGTTGCCGGCAAAAACGGTCGTACTTAACAGCAGCGATAAAGTGATGACTAAAGACTTGATTAAATAAGACATTTAATACCTATTTCTTGTTGATGAGATAGACAGATACTCTTGCCTATGTTATCCATACTCCCTGCGAGTACAAATAATAAAGACATTTTACAAGAAAGAGCTTGTTATACCCTTACAGGTATGTAAAAGAACTACTAAGGTCAAAAGGGCGCTGTTATGCCTGCAAATCTATGATTCACCATTGCTCAATCCTCTTCATCACTCTTTAATTTTGTTAACAATATCTCCATTATTACTTATAAATATAGCCTTTATACTTAAGGTAACTATTTATTTGTCTAACAGTTTGGGTTGGTATTGTTAGCCGTTTATTATTGTTATGATGATACGTAGATGGTAATAACAATGATAACGACCAGACGTTATATGCGTTATATCGCTCTCATACAAACCGGTCCATCGTTTCGTTTACATTGGCATAGCAGTCTTATTCAAAGGCTTTTATATTGAGGAAAAATAACATGGCAGAGAAAAATTACTATGACATTTTGGGCGTCAAAAAAGATGCCAGCGATGCTGAAATTAAAAAGAAATATCGTAAGCTGGTACGCCAATATCACCCTGACGTCAGTGATGATCCAGACGCTGATAATAAAATCGCGGAAATCAATAATGCTTATGAAACCCTCAGGGATAAAGACAAGCGCGCAGAATACGATGCTATGCTAGACAACCCTTTTGCCGGTGCAGGTGCCGCTGGTGGTTTCGGCGGTTTTGGTGGCCAATCGGCTGGTGGACAAGGCGGTTTTCGCTGGGAAGACATCAAAGATCAGTTTGGTGAAGGTGAGGCTTATGGTGGTGGCGGTTTTCGCTTCGATGATATTTTCTCCGCTTTTGGCGGCGGTGCGCGCGGACAATCGCAGCAGGGTGGCTTTAGGTCGCAAAATAGCCAAGGTCAAGACCAACATGCGGAGATTACCGTGGATTTGGCTTCGGTCTATAGCGGCGATGATTATAGCATCAAGCTAAATGTGCCCGTGCGTCAGGCGAATGGTAGTGTCGATTATGAAAATAAAACTCTTAAAATTAAAATTCCTAAGGGCATCACTGACGGCAAACAAATCCGCTTAGCAGGACAAGGGGCTGCTGGTATCGGCGGTGGTAAAAACGGCGATTTATTTTTAAAGGTTAAAATCAGTCACGCTGATAATATCCGCATTGAAGGCGCCGATGTTTATCAAACCGTTAATATTGCGCCTTGGGAAGCGGCGCTCGGTGAAAAAATCACCGTTAATACTCCAGCTGGCTCACTTGGGGTGACGATTCCTAAAAACAGCAAATCAGGTAGCAATTTACGCCTAAAAGGTAAAGGTATTCCTGCGAAGCAAGCCGGCAATCTATATTTGACCTTAAACATCGTCAATCCTGATGTCAGCAGCGAAGCGGCCATAAAAGCTTATGAACAGCTTAAAGAAGCGTTTGCTGATACCAGTATCAGTCGTTAACGGCGGGTATTAACGTCTGATGTTGACAGCTATTATTAACGATTGGTGCTATCAGTTTTTAACTGTGATGAATTATGAATAATCGCCCTGTAATAGAGATAAAGACCATACGATAAAATAAAGCGCAAACGAGGATAATCATTATGAAACATTCGCCTGAATTTACCGACATTATCTTGAGCCTAGATGAGCTTGTATCTGCCTGTGGGCAAGAGCGCCAATGGGTCATCGAATTGCTTGAAGAAAATATTATCGAATATGATGTACCAGAGCGTCAGCAATTTACCGGTTATCAGCTGACAACCGTACGCCGTGCCTCGCGACTCAGCCGCGACTTTGAAGCCAGCGTGCCGGCGATTGGTTTGATACTGGAGTTACTAGATGAGGTTGAGCAGCTGCGCCAATTTAAGCGCCAGCTTGATATGCAGATGCCGGTGATTGAAGTAGACGTCGAGCATTTAAAATAGCCAACGTCTTATTATTATCCATAAAAAAGGGTCTCTAAATGAGACCCTTTATACTATTAAAAATACCGCTTTAAAAATGACGGTTTTTCATTAAAACCAACGTCAATAACTAACAAATAACAACTAACAACTAACGCGCATATTTTGGATCAGCGGCAGCGGTAAATAAGACGTCTGTTGATGAGTTTAAGGCAGTTTCAGCGGAATCTTGTACCACCCCGATGATAAAGCCAATTGCCACCACTTGCATGGCGATGTCGTTTGGAATACTAAATAAGCTCGCAGCTAATGGAATTAAAAGTAGCGAACCACCAGCCACACCAGAAGCGCCGCAAGCACTAATCGTTGCGACCAAACTTAGTAGTAGCGCTGAGGCAAAGCTTACTTCGATACCAAGTGTATGCGCTGCTGCTAGCGTTAAGACGTTAATGGTAATCGCCGCGCCCGCCATATTGATGGTTGCACCTAGCGGAATGGTGACTGAATAAGTGTCTTCGTGTAGACCCAATTTATGCGCAAGGTTCATATTAACCGGAATATTGGCGGCTGATGAACGGGTAAAAAACGCGGTAATCCCCGATTCACGCAGACAAGTAAATACCAGTGGGAAAGGGTTTTTACCCGTCTTAACTAAGACGATAATAGGGTTGACTACTAGCGCAATAAACAACATACAACCGACCAGTACCATCAAGATGCGCGCATAACCTGCTAGGGCGGCAAAGCCTGTCTCAGCGACGGTATTGGCAACCAAGCCTAAAATACCAAATGGCGCTAGCGCAATGACCCATTTGACCACTTGCGAGATGGCATCAGAAAAATCACTGACCACGGCTCGCGCGGTATCGCTGGCTTGACGTAGGGCAAAACCAATGATGATTGCCCACGCTAAAATACCAATATAATTGGCATCAGCGATAGCCTGCACAGGGTTGGCAACCAAATTCATCAGCAAGTTGGTGAGTACTTCTTGCAGGTTAGCAGGGGGTACTTGCTCAATGTTGGCATTGACCAATATTAGCTCGGTAGGGAATAAAAAGCTTGCGCCAACGGCGGTCAGTGCTGCCAAAAAAGTGCCAAACATATACATAATCAACACCGGCTTGACGTACACTTCATTGCCACTGCGATGTTGGCTAATCGCTGCCATGACCAAAATAAAGACCAATATCGGCGCGACTGCTTTTAGCGCGCCGACAAATAGCGTCCCTAATAGGCCCAGCGCAATACCGATATTTGGTGCCAGCCAGCCAATCAAAACGCCTAATATTAAACCGATAATAATAAGCGGCACCAGCCCTATACGCTGGTACATTGCAATCAATGAACGCATCTATACACCCTCGACTTAGACAATAAATATAAAATTTATAATAGAACGGAAAAGTAATCGAAGGATGGTAGCATTTTTTTAAGATAAACGCCTACCTTTAACCAATGCCTACCTAAGCACATAAGGTGAAGTAAAAGTGCGCAATGTGAAAAAATAGAAGTGTTTTTTAGGACGAGAAATAAAGGGATTTTATAGCTAAACCTTAAAATGGGTCAGCTCGTAGCCCAATCGTTGATAGGCTTTGTATTTATACCGACCTTCTTGCGTACTCTCAGGGTCAGGTTTTATCAGCTCAAGCACCCGAGTAGGCTGGGCATTATTGGTCGCTGCCATAAAACGATTGACAGGATGGATGGTGGTATTTAGGACAATACCTTTAAAATCCGCTGGCATATAACTGCTAAGTAAAACAGGGGCTAATGCCTCGTTATTCTCTTGCACAGATTTGCTAGCATCTTTAGGCTCAGAAATAGTAGCGTGCAAAAGTCGCTGATGCGGTATAAAGCTTGCGGCATCATATGACCATAGCGCCTCATCAAGTGTCGATAGCAATTCATCATCTTTATCAATGAGAATCAACAGCGACTGAGCGCTTTTATTCAGCGCGGTTTGGGTCAATTGACAAATAAAGCCCAAGATATCTTGGGCTTTACTCTCACTTAAAATATAAAAACTGATATTCATAAATTCATTTTCATAAATTGGTATTTTACCAATGGATTATTAATAGCAGATTAGGCATTGTTTGCGCTGTTTTTGAGGTATTGCATAAATAGCGGAACAGGGCGACCAGTTGCTGCTTTGTCTTTACCTGAGTTCCATGCCGTACCAGCGATATCCAAATGCGCCCATGCTTGACCTTCTTCAACGAAGCGCGATAAGAAGCAAGCAGCTGTGATAGCCCCGCCACCTTTACCACCGATGTTTTGCATATCAGCGATAGGCGAGTCAAGCTGTGTTTGATACTCATCATCTAACGGCATATGCCAGATTAAATCGCCCGATAAATGACTGGCGTTTTCTAATTCAAATAACACGTCTTCGTCATTACTAAATACCGCTGAGCGCACGTGACCTAAGGCAACCACACAAGCGCCGGTCAACGTTGCCACATCGATGATGGCTTTTGGCTGATAGCGCTGGACGTAGCATAACGTATCGGCCAACACCAAACGACCTTCGGCATCGGTATTTAAGATTTCAACCGATTTGCCATTCATGGCTTTGACAATATCGCCTGGGCGCGTGGCATCACCTGATGGCATGTTTTCCGCACAAGCAAGCGCACCAACGACGTTAATCGGGAGACGCGCTTCACATAAAGCTTTAATCGTACCAAGTACCGATGCTGAACCGCCCATATCAAATTTCATCTCATCCATCGCCGCACCAGGTTTGATTGAGATACCGCCTGAATCAAAGGTCACGCCCTTACCGACTAAGACGATAGGCGCATCATCATTGACAGTTTTTACATCGCTGTTTTTGTCAGATTTTTTACTAGCAGCTTTGGTCGGTAATTTATCCGCCAAGGCTTTTAGACCGCCTGTTACTTTTGCACCACTATTGGCGATTTTGTTAGCGCCGACTTTAGCGCTAAAGTTAGATTTACCGCGGTACTCTAACAATACCAATTTGCCTTCTTTGGCTGAACCTTGGGCAACCGCTAAGAAGCAGTTCATACCCAGCGCTGACATCTCATCTTCACCCAAGACGGTGACTTTTAATAAGTCAGGATAAGCTTTAGCAAGCGCTTCGGCTTGTTCGGCCATGTAAGCAGGGAAACAGATATTGCCCGGCTCATTGGCGACATCACGGGTCAAGCTTTGACCAGCGAATACCGCTTCGGCAAATGTTAACGCAGCTTCTAATGACTCGTCAGCCAATAAATAGATGTCGGTTAAAACAGGCGTGCTTTGTTCAGATTTGTATTTATCAAAACGGTAGCTTGCTGCCAATAAATTAAGGGCAAACTGGCTGAAATGATTTTCTTCTAAAGCATCACCTAAAGCAACGGTGATAGAGTCAACACGTTTTTGCGTGCTTTGATAGATGGTATTGGCGATTTTTTGCAATACGCTGTGACCAAGCTTATCAAGATTACCCACACCAACGAGTAATAGCTGTACTGGGTTTTCTTTCGTGGTTTTCTTGTCGCCAGCGAGCGCATAATCAGCGACGGTTTCGCAGGCTTTACCATTAAAATGTGATACTTCCATCAATTGCGCAATACGGCTTTGATAATCGCTCAATTGCGCTTCAGCTAAGATGTTTTTCTTATCATCGATGAGCACCACAAGACAGGCAGCGTCTTTACTTTTGGCTTCTTTTTTAAGTATTTTTTGTGTATGGGTTTTTGGCAGGGTTTGCGTTAATTTAATATTCATATAGTTATCCTTATTAGAGTTATGAAATGACGTATTTTATTAATGTATTCGTGCTTTTTAAAATAATACTTTTTAAATGCCGTTACTTATGCAGCTAGCACAATAGTGTAGCATATTGCGAGGCGAGTGCGCAGCGAGCGCGGCGTCGCTATCCATATAGCAATTCTATATTTTTTTGAATCGACTACCTATTTATTTGTGCTGTTTAAAGTATTTGTACCATTTAAATTTGGCAGAAACAGTAGTTTAGCAACAAAACCTAAAAAAGCGCGGCAAAGGATACCAAGGACAAACAAACTTTGCTAAATAGTATAAAGCAAACATACGGCGTAAATAGTTAACAGATTCATCCATAGATTAAGGTATTCTTATAAATAATTTACGCTGTAGGCTTTGTTAGTTTTAGCTATTATGAACCAAACAATCAAGGCTTATAGCAAGATGCATGCAATGTTTTCCAACACATTTCACAGCCATTTTTGAGCAAAATATGCTAGGATTAGCGGTTATCTTTATCGCTACTGTTTATAACATAGCGCCAGTCAAACTGCGCTAAATTGTGCGCATACCAACCTTTTTCTAAAGAGTGCCTATTGTGATATTACGCCGCTATATGACTCAACAAGTTGCCTCAACGACCGCTTTGGTGTTGGGGTTTTTAGTGGTGATGATGCTCGGCGGCCGCTTAATCCGTTATTTCGGTATTGCCGCAGAAGGCAATTTAGACATCAGTTTATTATTTACCATCATTGGTTATAATTTACCCTACTTCTTAGAGCTTATCCTGCCATTGGCATTTTTTATCGCACTCATGCTAGTATTCGGGCGCTTATACGTCGACCAAGAGATGGCGGTGATTAATGCCAGCGGCGTGTCGCGTGGTAAGCTTGGACGTTTGATGACGCCGCTGATATTGGCATTATTTGTTGGAGAGGCGGCCTTATCTATTGTTGGAAAACCGTGGGGCGTACGCTCATCGGAGAGCGTGTGGCAACAGCAAGCGTTGACCAGTGCTTTTGATTTGATACGTCCCAATCAGTTTATCAGTAGTGGCAATTATCATTTATATGTCGGCAGCTTGAGCGATGATAAAAAACAATTGCAAGATGTGATATTGATTCAATCTGAGCCTAAAGCCAAAGGCAGTACGGCGAAAAACGCGGCCGCTGATGTAAATAATAATATCGACCCAGAAACCGCTGAGCAATTAAATATCCCAGAGCTGCCAAACGCGCTTATAAGCAACAATGCTATCAGTAAAGATACCATTACCCTTGCCAAACGCGCTCAGCAAGTAGATACCGGCAGTAGCGGCGTTACTCAACTAGATTTGTTCCAAGGTCGCCGTTATGAAGTCGGCGCAGGCAGTCTAAAATACAACCAAGTGGGCTTTGATCGCTACCGTATCACCTTGACCGAATCCTCCAAAGAGGTCATCACCGAAGCCAATATCGAAACCCAAGCGATAGGCCCATTATGGCAAGCCGCAACGGGCAGTACAGCAGTAAATAGTGAAAACGCACTTCGAGCGGCGCAAGGGGAGCTTGGCTATCGTCTGGCTTTGCCTTGGCTCATGATTATCGCACCGATGCTCGCCGTGCCACTGGCGCAAGTACGTCCGCGCCAAGGTCGCTGGTTGCGTCTATTCCCATCGATTTTATTGTTTGTCAGCTGTGCGCTTGGCATTATTTCACTCAAAAACGCGGTAAGCAAAGGCAGTGTTAGCGTTTGGGCGTATGCATGGCTGGTTTTAGGGTTTATGGCATTAGCGCTTTATATGAATTGGGGCAGCCGCGTCCAGCATCGTTTGCGCTTTCGCAAACCAGATGAGCTGTTAACCGTTAGCGAGCATCAAGGCAATATTGACCATAAAAGTAATGGCTCACAAGGAGGACAATCCTAATGAGCGCTTTATTCTCTAAATCATCAAATTCTAATTCATCAAAGCCAAATTCGCCCAGCCCTAAGCTAAAACTTGCGCCAAAACCAACCAATCTAAAGGTGCTGAGCCGTTACGTCAAGCTTAATGCTTTGCTCGCCATCATCGGCGCGGTTATAGGCTTGTGGGCATTGCAGCTGGTATTTTCTTATTTGTCTGAGCTGGATTCGTTAGATGATAACTATACGATGGGCGAGGCGATTAAATATATTTTTTATCGCTCGCCGTACTTCTTAGAGCAATTTATCCCAACGGGTGCGTTACTTGGTGCGGTGGTTGGTTTGGGTTTACTAGCCAATAAAAGCGAGCTGGTCGTTATGCGCGCCGCTGGCGTCAGCGTTTATCGTATCGTCAGTTGGGTATTGCAACCGGCCTTGATTTTTGTGCTATTGGCATTGGTGATTAATCAGTTTGTCCTACCGCATTCTAATCAATTAGCGCAAGAAATTAACGATCAAGACAATAGCTCGCTTGTCACCTCGGTACGCGGTTATTGGACAGTACAGCCACGCTTTGAGAGTACAAAAGACGGCAGTGCCAAGCCAGATGGCAGCGATATTTTGTATATCGATTATGCCGATGTGCAAGGCAATATCGGCGAAGTTAAACGTTGGCATTTAGACAATAATGGCAATCTGCAAACTGCTATTCATGCCGAGGGCGGCAAATATATCGGCCGCGAAGCAATAGATACTAATAGCAGCAAACCGAGCGAGCAATATCGTTACGAGTGGCAGCTGAATAATATGACCAAGCTGATGATTGGTCAGGGCTTTGAGAGTAGCCAAGCTATCGCACCGTCAGATACCTTGAGTTTGCCCTTCGCGCCTGAGTCGGTGTATTTACTCACTCGTAAGGCCGAAGATTTGTCATTGACTCAATTATATGAGCATCGCCAATTTATGCGCCAGCAAGGCACGCGCTCGTTAAGTCATGAGTTGGCCTTTTGGCAAAAGCTGCTGTCACCATTATCGATTTTATCGCTAGTGATTGTTGCCTGTTCATTCGTCTTTGGCTCACTACGTACGCATAGCTTGGGCTTACGCATCGTCGTGGCATTGCTATTTGGCTTGCTGTTTAGTTATGTGCAAGACTTGGTTGGCTTTGTCTCATTGGCGACTGGTTTTTCGCCGTTATTAATGGTGCTATTACCGATTATCGCCAGTGCGATATTGGGCGGGTATTTGTTGAAGCGGCAAATATAATTGTAAAAATATAGTTCTAAAAATTTAGGTAAAAAAACCCGCTAACACATCATCGTGTTAGCGGGATTTTTTGTGCAGCTTTTAAGTTGCTTAAGCTTAGTCTTTGGTCGCCATGGTAATGGTATAGGTTTTACCTTGTTTAACCTTTTCGCTATTGCCAAAGACTTCGGTAAACGAGCGCTTCATAAACTGACGTAAACCATTGATTGTCACTACATAAAAACGCCCACCTTGACGCATGCGCGCATAAGCATCAAGGAAATACAGATAATGCTGCTCTTTGCCGACTTTAGCGGGCAAGTTCGACATCACAAGGCTAAAGTCTTTGTCTTTTGCCACATGGTTAAAGCCATTTGATAAATGTACATCGACATTCTTTAGACCGTTTTTCTCGCAATTCAAGCGCGCATATTCTACCGCCATAAAATCCTTATCAATTAAGGTATGCTGACCATTCGGGCATTCACGCGCCGCCGTCATCCCAAGCACGCCATAACCACAGCCCAAATCGATCGAATCATCGTCCGCTTGAAAATCCACGTAATCAAGCAGCATCAAGCTACCATCATCGAGCTTTTGCGGTGAAAAAATACCCCACGTGGTCGCAAAATCAAACGGCTTGCCCAGCACATCTTGGCGAAAATGAATGTCTTCACGCCAGTGTTCGGCGCTTTTTAATAGGTCAGCAGGAGGCTTATGGTTTAATGGGTGGCTCATGGGATTCTCGGATAGTAGATAGGTAAAAGGTTAATAAGCTATGGCAGGTATTGTAACGAGAAAAGGGCAGGTTTGCAGCTAGGGATTGATAGAATTGTAGCAAGGGTTGAAGAAAAGAAGTAGGGTGCGCCTAGCGCACCTTAATCAAGACAATATCTAACATGGATACGCAAGGCGCATTCTACTTCCTCAAACTTTTCTTTAATAAATGATCAAATATAAACGGACCAAATGGTAAAAATGAGCCGAGCACACCTGCAGGCATTGCCCATAGCGGCATTTTTATTTTGCTCGTTGCAATCAGTAGCATCAAAATATAGGCGATAAACAATGCCCCATGCGCCATACCGATATATTTCACGGCTTCAGTAACACCCATCATATATTTTAGTGGCATGGCGATACCAAGCAATAATAAAAAAGACGTGCCTTCTAGATAACCCATGATGGTCAGGTTTTTGAGGGCAGAATTTTGCCCTTTTGTTAGGGTAGGCAGAGTAGATGGCTGAGCTTGCAACACGTTATATTCCTTTTACAATCATCAATAAATCTTTAATTTCAGTTTTAACCGCGCGGATGATGCTCGGCATGCAGCTTTTGTAATCTCGCCGTCGCCACATGGGTATAAATCTGCGTGGTTGATAAATCACTGTGCCCCAGTAATAACTGCACGCTACGCAAGTCTGCGCCGTGATTGAGCAAATGAGTGGCAAAGGCGTGACGTAAGGTATGTGGTGATAATTCTTTATCAATGCTGGCAACTTTGGCGTATTTTTTTAATAGATACCAAAAGTTCTGCCGTGTCATATAGCCGCCTTGCGCGGTCAAAAATACTGCTTGGCAATTACCCGATTTCAAATGCGCAATCAAATCACCACGAGCATGCGTTAGATAATCTTCTAGCGCATCGCTTGCATATTCGCCGAGTGGCACCAGTCGGGTTTTATTGCCTTTACCGGTAATTTGTAGCCAACCAGCGTTTAGATTGACTTGTTCTAATGATAGATTAATCAGCTCACTGACGCGCAGACCGCACGCATAGAGCACCTCTAACATGGCTTTATCACGCAGTCCGAGTGCGGTGCTAGTGTCAGGCGCGGCGAGGAGATTGTCGACATCGGCCTCGCTCAAATCCTTTGGCAGTGGACGACCTAATTTGGGGCTTTTGATACGCTCGCAAGGATTGTCTTCGCGCAGATTACTGGCAATCATCCAAAGGTAGAACTGGCGCAAGCTTGAGAGCATACGTGCTTGCGTGCGCGGCGTTTTGCCCTCGATGGTAAGGGTTGATAAACAGTGCAGCACGTCTTCAGGCTGCCATTTTGTCAGCGCGATAGGATTGGTCAACTCGCAAGAACGCAAGTCGCGCACATAAGCGTTACGCGTCCGCGTTGCAAGTCCACGGGCAAGCATTGCTTGCCGAAACTCAGTGATGTAAGCTGGCTCGTCATCGATGGCGAGCGCTTTAGGTTGGCGCTGTTGCACAGCACGGTCGCGGCTCATAATTTGATACTCAATGATTAATTATCAATTATTAAAGATTAGGCAGGTTCTAAACACCATAACGAAGTGACCTCGCTACTCCTCGCTGCATATAGCGGATCAGACTCATCCTGACTGCGACCATGCTTAGGTTTGGTATCAAGCCGGTATTTCACTTTCAGACCACTATCAAAAAACCAGCTTAATAATTCCTCACGAGTGCGCAGGTGCAGGTGCTCAGCCAAATCCGACAGAATCAACCAGACTTCTCCATGCTCGACTAAATGAGTTTTCGCGCTTTGCAAAAACCCACACAGCATTTTGCTATTGGCATCATAAACGGCATACTCTAATGGCGAGCTTGGCTTAGCAGGCAACCAAGGCGGATTACAGACAATTAAATTGGCGAGCGGAGCATCCGTTGGATACAGATCCGCTTGCTGCAACTGCACATTAGCTAATTCTAATCGCGTAAAATTTTCGCTGGCACAGGTTAAAGCTCGCGGATTTAAGTCGGTGGCAATTACCTGTTTGACACCGCGCTGCGCCAAGATAATTGCCAGCAAGCCAGTGCCCGTACCGATATCATAAGCAACATCACAAGTATCTGGCAGTGGCGCATCGAGTAATAGCTGTACATATTCATGGCGGGTTGGGGCAAAGACACCATAATGCGGGAATATTGATAAATCTAAACCATCAATCGGAACGCCTTTTTCGCGCCACTGCGCTGCACCAAGCGCTCCTTGTAAGTCACGAAACGACAGCACATACGACTCATTCAGTTCATTATCCAACTGACCAAAAGCAGCTATGCAAGCTGCACTCATATCAGGGGCGCGGCGTAATTGGCTGACATAATTGGCATCAAGCTCGAGTAGCAGACGGCTTAATATGCGCGCACGCTGGGCTTGCAATTGGCGCTGCTGATGAAATAAGTTAGGAATGTCTTTGAATAACTCTGAAGATTTATCTACATTTTTATTGGATTTCGCAGATTGATTTGCTGCTTTTTTCATTTTACGTAGCTCAGAGCGCTCATTGGTACGCTCGATGCGTCGATTGAGCGCTTGTAGCAATTGCCGTGCATTATGAAAGTCACCGTGCCACAGTAGTGAAGTGCCTTCGCAAGCCAAACGGTAAGCCTCATCGGCGGTCGTTTTATCATCGACCAACACAATACGCGCAGGTGGCGCATGATTGCTTTCCGACACCCAAAGTGCTTGATGTAACGTCTCGCTGCCGTCTTTGTTTTCGAGCCACTGCACATACTGCTTTTGGGGTGCTAACATGCTATCTACCTTTAATTTGTGAATGATATGTTTCGTACAAAGCAAAGATATCTGGATGCTATGAGTGCGCGGATGCTATGAGTGCTTTAAGCTTAATTAAATGCTTTAAGCATTCTTTTTCTTGACCAAATACCGATAAAGGGTGGCGTTAATAGGCGCATCATCATCGTCCGCAATTGTGATTTCATCCGGATCAACATTTAAAGGCACATTTTCAGCAAGCGTTTCTTGCTTTACAAGCTCGTGCCCCAAGTGACGGCAAAAATTAGGAATATCGCGAGTGGTCGCAGGATCTGTAGCGAGTATCTCAATCACTGCGCCAGCTTCGGCATTACGTATGGTTCGATGTAGCATCATCACCGGCTCAGGGCAAATCAGCCCTTGGGTATCTAAATGATGTTGAATGGTACTATCAGATGTTGAAGTTGTCATAGTCGTTTTTTAAATCAATAAAATATGGTGAATGTTTTCAGTTCTTTATTAGTGATGGCATTTTTATCAGGAAGTTTTATGTTTCTTTAACATTTTCAGACGTTTCTTCAGCGTCTAAAAAGTTAAAAAAGCGCTTAAAGCTCACCTTAAATAAAAACGCCACCCCAAGCCAACATGCCAAACCTAACCAAGCAGTATCAGCAAATAATAGCCCGCCAAGTAATATAACCGTCGATACACCAATACTCATGGCAATCATTGACGGCTGATTTAAGCGATAACGATAAATAACCAAGGCATCATAGATAGTAATAGGAATCGTAAGCGCCACCAAAGCGTAGGGCAAGTTATAGAAGAGTTGATACAGCAGCTGATTGTCATGAAAGGCCTTGATACTGGCAATGGTGCCAAAGACCATAAAGGCGAGGATAGCAGCATAAATAAGATAAATCGCTATCTGGTTTGCTCGCTGAGCGCCTTTGATACGTGCAATCGCGAGCGGTGCAAAGCCACGTTGCGACTTGTTTTGCAAAGATTGGTCTGAGACAGTGGTCATATTAATCAGTCATTTATTCGTTTAGACGATATAAAAAAAGAGGGGGAGGTTAGTCATGGCTTTACCCTACTATTAATCCGCTTTAATGGCGTCGATAGCGATACTGCTACTCGGATCAGCAAAATACGTCGACATTAGGATACAAGCGGAGATATCATCAATCGGATCGCGCTCGTTTTGAATCCAGCCGTTTTCCCACGCAATTTCGCGTGCTGCTACTGAGGTCAGGCGTTCATCACAGAGAGAGACAATGACGGGTAAACGCTGCTCCATAATTCTATGCGCCAACCGACGAGCAAATTTGTGCGCCCGCTTGGACAGCATTGAGCTGCTCCCATCCATGTTTAATGGTAATCCGATCACCACTTTTGCCACGCCCCAAACTTTGATAATACCAAGCAGGTTGTCCCAATCCGGCTGACCATTATTCATCGCCAAAATATCAAAGGCACGTGCCGTCTCGGTAATAGAGTTGCCTAGCGCCATGCCCATCTTTTTGACGCCATAATCGAGCGCCAAAATAAGATGCGGCTTAATCGTTGGCTCTGTAGCGCTATCAGCATTTATAACGTCTGTGCTATCAGTAGTTATAGCGCCCGCGCTATCTGCAAGAATACTATTGACCATAATTTGAGGTACTTCCTGTTTCTGTCATCATTAAGCAAATGCTGCTCAGTATATAGCACTTAATATATAACGCTAGGCATGACCAATATCGCTGCTCAAATAGTCAAAATTAACGCCAATCTTATCGGCAGCGATTTGCCAGCGTTCTGCAAATGGCGTATCAAACAATAAGTTTAAATCAGCCGGGCAGACGAGCCAGTCGCCACTCGCAAGTTCTTGGTCGAGCTGTTTTTTACCCCAGCTGGCATGACCTAAGCACAGCTGATAATGCCCAACACCTTGACCGGCGGCGATGCGTTTTAGAATATCTTGACTGGTAGTAATACAGACGTTTTCTGATATGGCGAAAGAAGACGCCCATTCTGGTTGACCGGTGTGCAAGACAAAACCGACTTCTGGATACATAGGACCCCCTTCTAGCGCCATATCTTCCATTACTTGCGGATCGGTCACTTCGATACCTAAGTCTTCTAGCAGTTTGCCGACGCGCGCTTGCTCTATCGGACGATTGACCATCAGACCGAGCGCCCCATGTTTATCATGGCGACAGATATAAATCAGCGCCTGCTCAAACCGTGGGTCTGACAGCTCGGGCGCCGCGATTAAGAAATGATGGGTCAAATTGGCTTTAGACATAGAAACAAACGCAACCTAATATTAAAGGTGAAATTATCAAGAGGATAGACCACTATATGGCGTTTAGGTGTAAAAAATCAACTAAAGCAAATGTTTAGCGATTATTTGTGAGTAATTTGCTATTAATCATTTAGCTGCCAACCATTTCATAACCATCAATCAATAGCCATCAATCAATAATCATTATTTAACATCGCTTAATAAGCTACGCGCATGGTCACGGGTGACATCCGTGATGGTCACCCCGCCAGACATACGGGCCAGCTCATCGACTTGCGCGCTATCGGTTAAGATTAATAGCTCGCTTTCGGTTTGCTCATCATGATGTTTTTGTACCAAGATATGCTGATGCGCTTGCGCCGCAACTTGTGCTTGGTGGGTAATGGCCAATAGCTGCTGCGTCTGCCCAAGCGCGCGTAACAGCTCACCAACCACTTGCGCCGTACCGCCACTGATACCAACATCCACTTCATCAAAGACGAGCATTGGCTTGGCAGCATTATTATTAGCATTGGTCGCTTGCAGAACTTGCATCACCAGTGCCATCCGCGACAGCTCACCACCTGAGGCAATTTTATGTAGCGGCTGCATGGGCATACCGACGTTGGCGCTAAACAACAAATCGATATCATAGCAGCCTTGACCATTATACTGGTTAGGATCGGTCTTTTTGGTAAAGACAAACTCGCAGCGCGCATTTGGCAGGGCAAGCGGTTGTAATTGCGCAATCAGCTGTTTACTGACTTTTGGCGCCGCTTTTGAGCGCTGTTTATTAAGCTCAGTGGCAAGTGACAAATACTCTTGCCATGCTTGCTCGATTTGCGCTGCTATCGCATCGCTACTTGGCTGGTTTTCTAACTGTTCTAATTGCGCTTGCCACTGCTTTGCTTCATCAATCAAATCGCTTGCGGGCAAGCCATGCTTACGCGACAAGCGGTGCCCAAGACTGATTAAGCTATCGAGTGTTTGCAAGCGCTCAGGGTCGGGTAATTGCTGCTCAGCATAATCCGATAGTAAGCCTGTGACCTCAGTGATTTGCTGCTGCGCCAAATGCAACTGTTCGGACGCCTGCTCAAAGGTTTGACTGACGCCCATTTGATTGTCGCAAAGCTTAATCGCTTGCCCGAGCAAGGTCATGACATCCGGCTCATCAGTGTCATTATCGAGCAGGTGCAAGCCGTGACTGGCTTCCGTCATCAACGCTTCGATATTAGACAGCTCTTCGTGCTCCGCTTCAACTTCTGCATAATCAACCGCGAGTAGCGGCGCAATGTCAGCAAGCTGGCTTTGCAACAATTGAATGCGATCTTGACGCTGAGCTTCGCGGCTGGCGATATCATCAGCGCGGCGTTTGAGCTGCTGATAAGCTTGATAGCTGCTGGTCGTTTGTACAGCAAGTGGCGTGATTTGTGCCATCTCGTCAAGCCATTGCACCACAAATTGTGGCTTTAGTAAGGCTTGCTGAGCATGTTGACTATGAATGTTTACCAATAAAGCGCCTAAGCTTTTTAATTCCGCTAAGCTGACCGGCGTGCCATTTAACCAGGCTTTAGAGCGGCCTGTATTACTAAGCTGACGGCGAATCAGGACTTCAGGTTCTTCTAAAGAGCGCTCGTTTTTGGCAAACCATTCTGCCACGACGTCATTATTTTCTACATCAAACTGCGCATAGATATCAGCATATGCCGCGCCGTGCCTGACCATGGCACTATCAGCGCGCTCGCCTACGCACAAAGACAGCGCATCTAGTAATAATGACTTGCCAGCACCTGTCTCACCGGTGATGACATTGAAGCCTTCAGCCATGCTCAGCTCATGCTGAGCAATCAATGCAAACTGCTGTAAAGTTAATGATACGAGCATCAACGCCTCTCATGGCAGACAATAAATATCAGCAATTAGGCTGATTTTTAGGTCTACAATAGGATAAGTAAAGAAAAACAGCTTTGGTATATGGTGCTAATAAGATAAAGACAATTGGCAAATATTATGGTGGCAAAAGGTAGGAAATACAAATTTTAAAGGTAATCAAAGCTAGGTATTCATTTAACAATAAGCGCAACTTTCCTAGTCGCTGTAACAAACTTTATAGATATAATGTGGTAGCATAATCTCACATAATGATAAACTCTTACCACCAGATTTTCATACAATCTGCTATCTATGATGTTTCTAGTAAAAGACGAGAGGTGAGTTCATGCTAGATAAAGTAAGCGTTTCATCATTACTTTCCATAGTGTATTCTCTATGCGAGTCTTTATTTGGTTAACAGTTGTATCGAGCTAAATATAGAGTGAATCGTCAAAAAGTTGTAATAGAACTGTCATTTAAGCGATGAGTTATTCTGCTATTTAGTTTTTCAATTTGGTCTTTTAGTTTGGCAATAATTATTTGATAAGGAAGCCACTATGACAGCGGCGCAATTTACCAATGTAACAGTCAATGCTCAAGCCACGATATCCTACGACGGTCGTTGCTCAAGCCATACCATTATGTTTGAGGACGGTCGCCATAAAACGCTCGGGGTTATTTTGCCTTGCGACAATTTGGTTGAGCACTATCACTTTAGCACCAATACTTCGGAGCGCATCGAAATCATCAGCGGTGAGTGTGAGGTCAAAATAAACGGTGAGGAAGAATTTAGCTACTACCGCGCAGGACAGTCATTCGTGGTCGAAGGCAATAGTGGTTTTAATTTGCGCACAGAAGAAATCGTGCAGTATATCTGTCATTTAGAAGGTTAAGCTGGCTAAAAAATCATACGATTAAAGGTGTCAAAAGACAACTTGCCCCACCTTTAAATAAACAAGTTAAAAGAAATAAACCTTATGCGAAGGTTTATTTCTTTTTTTTGGCAATTATTTTAATAATTTTTCGTTTCGCTACGCGTTAATTGCTACAATTATCGTTATATAGGCGGTCCGCTACAAAATGAACATAGAGTTACTGGCATTCATTTTGCGCAGCCTCTGTCTGCGTAGGCATAGCAAGCGAGGAAAATGAATACCAGTAATGAATACCAGTAGCGCGTTATCATATTTGTACTGATTTTATTTAGGACTAACTGTATTTCCTATTTTTTATCGCCGTACGCGATACCACTTTTATATTGTAGATTCCCTATGGCAAAACCCAGCTATTTTTATGGCATTCACGCGATTGAAGCCTTACTCGAATACCGCCCGCTTGATGGGCTCAGCTTATTTGTCCAACAAGGACGTGAGAGCGACAGCCATGTGCAAGCGATCATGGCGCAAGCACGTGATAATGGTATTAGTATTCAACCGACACAAAAAGATAAGCTTACTCAGCTGTGCGGCAGCCCGCAACATCAAGGCGTGGTGCTTAATGCGCGTCCGTTAGGGTTCGCTGACGAAGGTTTATTGGATACCATTGCTAAGCGTGAGCAGTGCTTATTATTGGTTCTCGACCAAATTACCGACGCGCATAACTTTGGCGCCTGCTTACGTACTGCAGTGGCCATGGGCGTTGATGCCGTTATTTGCCCCAAACACCATGCGGCAAGCCTGACGCCAACCGTTGCGAAAGTATCGGTAGGGGCTGCCGAGATGATGCCTATCGTTAGTGTGACCAATTTGGCTCGTACGTTAAGCAAGATTAAAAACGCTGGCGTCTTTGTATTTGGAACCGCATTAAATGCAGAGGCAAAGCCAATACATGCCGCTGATATGACGGGTAAAACTGCGATTATTATGGGCTCTGAGGGCGAGGGCATGCGTCGCCTGACGATGGAGAGCTGCGATGAGCTGGTTTATATTCCGATGTCAGGCAACGAGCATGGTAACCTGCAAAGCTTAAATGTGAGTGTGGCGACTGGTATGGCGCTCTATGAGATTAATCGGCAGCGAACTTTAGCTGCTGGGCAAGCGTAAGATAGTTTTGATGTAATGGCTCAAGCTGTAAATATAGCGCCGCAAGATCGCTTTCGTTAAGCACCACATCATCTGCATGACGATTACGCTCTTCGCGGCTGAGCTGATTAATCATGATGGCTTTAATCTTTTGTACGCTTTGCTCATCGCGCTGGCTGGCACGCGCAAGCTGAGTTTCTTCGGTGGCATCCATTACCAAAATACGCTGGCATAAGTTGGCAAGCCCTGCTTCTGCACCTTCAATGAGCAAAGGTGCTGAGAGCACAACATATGGTGACGTACTGGCTGCTAGTTGCAATTTTGCCGCTTCGCGTATCGCTGGATGGGTGATGGCTTCAAGCTCAATTAAGGCTTCAGGATGGGTGAAGACATGAGTGCGCACGGCGGCGCGATCCATTTCCCCATCATCGTTTAATACCCAATCACCAAATTTTCTTTTGATTTTGCGTAAAGTGGCGCTGCCTTTAGCGACCACTTGATGAGCAATCACATCTGCATCAATAATATCAATCCCTTGCTGCGCGAACCAATCGCTTGCCGCCGACTTGCCGCTGCCGATACCGCCGGTCAAGCCGACAACTAACGTCTTGCTTTTGGATTGGGGCGACTGTGGCTGATAGGAATAAGATGAAGATGAGGCATAATTTGACATAGTAATGACTTATTTAACCGATAGAAGAGGGAGGCTACAATATACTAATAGCCTATTCTAGCAGGTTAAAGCGCATTTTTGAGAAATTGCGCGTCTACTTGCGTCAGTATAGGGGTTTAAGCGTACATTCCTAGATACCAATTGACGATATCTGGGCCGTATAATAATGCAATGATACCGGCAATCGCGATATAAGGACCAAAGGCAAAAGGGCGGCTTTCCCCTTGTTTCTTCATCAAAATAATCCCAACGATAGAACCAAGCAGTGACGACAGTAAGATAATTAACGGCAACATCGTAGGCCCAAGCCAAGCACCCAATACGGCCAGTAATTTAAAATCGCCTTGTCCCATGCCGTGTTTTTTCGTAATGAGATAAAAGATTTTTACCACGACCCACAAAGATAAAAAACCAAGTAAAAGTCCCCAAATGGACTGCGTAGGGGACACAAACCAACCTTGCGAATTTACCGCCAATCCTAAGCCCGCTAATGGAAAGGTTAGGCGATCTGGCAATAGCTGGGTATCAAAATCGATACCTGTTAGTGCAACTAGGGTCCAAACCAAAATCAATGCTGATAATCCTGCGGCGCTGACGCCAAACTGATAAATGACCAACATAGATAGCAGAGCAGTTACCAGCTCAACAATAGGATAACGTAGTCCGATAGCCGCTTTACAGTCTGAGCAGCGCCCGCGTAATATAAGCCAGCTTATTAAAGGGATGTTTTCATACCACTTTATTTTATGAGCGCAGTGCGGACAGCGTGAAGCCGGTGTGCTTAATGTAATAGAAGGGTCAGCAGCGACGATGTTTGCCAATGGTTGCGTATGTTCAGGCGGCATGTCTGCTTGCTCAGCCATAAACTGGCTACATTCTTGCCGCCACGCCGCTACCATCATGAGCGGTGTCCGATGAATCACCACATTTAAAAAGCTGCCAACACAAAGACCAAGTAGACCAAATACGACTAAGGCAAGAGTCATATTTTCTTGTAATAATTGAATAAATTGCATGAAATCGTTTTCCTTGCAGTGGCTGTTAGCCTACCACTGAGCCCATTTGGAAGATTGGTAAATACATGGCAATCACTAAGCCGCCAACCAACACACCGAGCACCGCCATAATTAACGGCTCCATTAAGCTGGTCAAACCATCGACGGCGTTATCGACTTCATTTTCGTAATAGACCGCCACTTTATCGAGCATCTCTTCTAAGCTACCTGATTCTTCCCCGATACCAACCATTTGAATCGCCATACTTGGGAATAAGTTGGTTGAGCGTATCGAAAATTGCAATTGCTGACCGGTTGAAACATCGTTTTTTATTTGCTGAATGGCGTTATAAAAGACCACGTTATTTGCAGCGCCCGCAGTAGAATCTAAAGCATCAATGAGGGGTACACCAGCAGCAAAGGTGGTCGATAATGTACGCGCAAAGCGAGCAATAACGGCTTGATAAGCAATATTGCCAAATATGGGTGCTTTTAATACCGCACGGTCTAAAAAATCGCGAAACTTCTTAGAGCGTTTTTTAGCTTCTGAAAAGCCAATGACGGCGCCACCAATCAGTACGATTAAAATAAACCACCAAGATTGCATCCATTCTGACATCCCTACTACCATCTGAGTAAACGCCGGTAGTTCGGCACCAAATGAACCAAATAAATCGGCAAATACAGGAACAACTTTAACCAGTAGGATAATAGTGACGATAATGGCAACGACAATCACGGCGATAGGATATTTCATTGCCTTTTTAATTTTGGCTTTTAACAGCTCACTTTTTTCTTTATAGGTTGCAACGCGCTCTAGCATGGTCTCTAACGAACCGGACTGCTCGCCAGAGTCTACAAGAGAACAAAACAGATCATCGAAATAGCGCGGATGTTTACGCAGTGCCGAAGCAAAAGTGCCGCCCGCTTCGATATCGGCTTTTATTTGTAAGACCAAATCTTTCATGCTCGGGTTATCAAGAGAGTCAGCAACAATCTCAAAGGATTGGGTTAACGGCACGCCAGCTTTCATCATAGTGGCCAACTGGCGGGCAAAAATAGCAATATCAATCGGTTTAATAGACTTTTTAAAAGTGTATAAAGGCTTGGGTTTTTTCTTGATACCTTTGACAGTGATACCTTGTTTGCGCAAAGTGGCTTTCGCCAACTCCAAGCTACGACTGGTGGTTTCGCCTTTTACTTTTTGTCCGCGCCGGTTTACTCCATCATAGACAAAGTCTAATAGCATGTCGGTTTTAGCTTTTGCCATGTTGATACCCTCAAAATTCATCTAATAAAGATGTTATAAACCGATAAAAGTATGTCAAATTTAATACCTCATTTCGGCATACTTCATTTCTATAAGAAAAGCCAGTATATATATGTTTTATATTTAAGTACATCTGTTAGATAACATTGCTAGTTTATAAGTATAAAGGTTTAAAATCACGAATTAGAATTTTAATTTTGCAACGGTTGCTATTCAGAAGTCACGCGCATCATTTCTTGAATACTGGTTACTCCTTGTAGCACCTTTAAAATACCCGAGCGCCGTAAATCTCTAAAGCCGTTTTTAAGGGCAGCATCTTTAATGTCTATGGCGTTACCATCTTCCATAATGATACGTGAAATATCGGGACTGACTTTCATCACTTCATAAATACCAACACGGCCTTTGTAGCCTTCACGGCATTCATTACAGCCAATAGGTTCATAAATGAGGTTATCTGGATTGTCTAAATCAGCATCGGTAAAACCAAGCTCAAGCAGGCTTTGCCGTGGTATATTGATGGGTTTTTTACAATTTTTGCATAAGCGCCGAGCTAGTCGCTGAGCGATAACTAAGTTGACTGAGGTGGCAATATTAAATGAGGCAACACCCATATTGCGCAAACGCGTTAAGGTTTCAGGGGCAGAGTTGGTATGCAGGGTAGAGAGTACCATGTGTCCTGTTTGTGCTGCTTTAATCGCAATCTCAGCCGTTTCAAGGTCACGAATCTCACCGACCATGACGATATCAGGATCTTGACGTAAGAATGATTTAAGGGCATTGGCAAAGGTTAAACCGACTTTGGGGTTAACGTTGACCTGATTGATACCTTCAAGGTTAATCTCGACAGGGTCTTCTGCCGTTGAGATATTGGTCTCGCCAGTATTTAAAATATTGATACCCGTATAGAGCGAGACGGTTTTACCAGAACCAGTAGGACCTGTAATCAGCAGCATGCCTTGCGGTTTATGTAAGGCTTCTAAAAACATCTCTTTTTGGTCGGGCTCATAGCCTAAAGCTTCAATACCAAGCATGGCTGAGGACGGATCCAAAATACGCAAAACCAGCTTTTCGCCAAACAAGGTAGGTAGGGAGTTTACCCGGAAATCAATGGCTTTATCTTTCGAGATTTTAAGCTTGATACGGCCATCTTGCGGTATACGGCGCTCAGAGATGTCCATCTGTGACATGACTTTTAGACGCGCGGCAATTTTACCCGCAAGCTGTACCGGCGGACTGGCCATTTTTTGCATGACGCCATCGACACGAAAGCGTACGCGATAGGTTTTCTCATAAGGCTCAAAATGTAAGTCTGAGGCACCCATACGAATGGCGTCAACCAACATTTTATTGACAAATTTTACAACTGGCGCTTCATCAACGCCGTCGCTGAGTTTGGTTTCGCCTTCATCTTCTTCGCTTTCATTAAAGCCGATATTTAAATCGCTGTCAGAAAAGCTATCAAAACTTTGCATGGTATCAGCGTATAGATTCTCAATACGCCTTTTGAGCTTATCTTCTTCAACAACAACAGTCTCGATAGACAGGCGCGAGTTAAAAGCAATAGCATCAATGGCATCGATACGGGTGGGATCGCTTAATGCCACAAATAAGCGTTGCCCGCGTTTAAACAGTGGTAACGCGTTAAACTTACGTACGATTTTTTCATCAACCAAGTCTTTTGGAATGATGTCTGAGCTTAGGGCATCAAGATCAAACAAAGGATCACCAAACGCTTGTGATAGCATCTGAGCGACCTGATAAGCATTAGCCAACTTATTGTCAACCAAATAAGGCACCAATCCGATTTGCTGCTGTTGCGACTCTGTTTGCGCGGTTTTCATATGTGCTTCGCTGACGATACCTTCGCTAATCAACTGCTGCGCTAAACCACCGTACTTACTGGCTGTGATAGACATTAAGACCTCTCTATGCGTGATACCAAATGGGCTGTATTTTTTACCAAAACCAAAGCATCTACTATATATAACACCAGTAGTTTATTTATAATCGTTACATTGATTAGTAACATTTATTCTAAAAACAACTGATTGATTGCCTTGGTTTTATTTTTTATAAATAGAATGATATAGGAATTTTTTAGAGTTAAAAGATTTTATATAGCGTATAAGATGACTAATCTGCAAAAAACGTCAATGTGGCAAATACTTATTTAAAATAATTTTATGCAAAATCGGTTCCAATGCTAAGCACCTCATACTATAGCAACGCACTATAGCACTTGGGAAATATTTGTTATACTTGCGCGCATATGAGCCATATTGGCAGCAATACATAAGATAAGGTAAATGGGTATGCAAGCTTGGGTAATTGGGAATTGGAAGCAGAATCCAGCAACGAGCCATGACGTCAAGGCGCTACTAGATGACTTATTAACGGCTGTTAGTAGAGAAGAGCAGCCTGATAAGGCTCACTGTCAATTGATGGTCGCCCCGAGTTTGATTCATTTAACCGCTGTCAGTGAGCGTCTAAAAGGTAGTTCAATACTGAGCGCCGCTCAAGATATAAGCGCCTATAGTCCCAGTACTGGCGCTTATACTGGTGATTGTTCAGCGCAGCAAGTTGCTGATACTGGCGCAACATGGACGATACTGGGACACTCTGAGCGCCGTCAGTATCATCAAGAATCTCATGACTGTTTATTGCAAAAAATGACTCACGCCCTCGCGCAAAACTTAGGCGTCATATTTTGCATTGGCGAAACCCAAGCGCAGTATGATGCCAAAGAAACGCTGGCAGTCATTGATGCGCAATTAGCGGTGATTAAAGATTTACTTGCGCAAAATCCTGAACTTGCTACAGATTTGTCAGAGCGTTTAATCATCGCTTATGAGCCAGTTTGGGCAATTGGCACGGGCAAAGTACCAACCGTCGCTGAAGTAAGTGCGACGCATCAACATATTAAGCAAACCCTTGCGAGCTTCAATGGCGAATTAGACAACATAACGGTTTTATATGGTGGTAGCGTCAATGCTGACAATGCCGACAGTTTTGCTGCTGATAGCATGATTGATGGGGCATTGGTTGGCGGCGCATCGCTAAAAGCAGAAAGTTTTTTAGCGATTGCCAAAGCTTTTGGCGGCAATAAAGCGTAGTCGTATTCAGTAAAATTACAATTTAATCCATATTGAACAATGACTTTGCTCAAAAAATGTCTTTCGCAGTTGGCAAAAGTGGCTTTAACAGTGACCTTGCAATCGTGTACAATGCGCCTTATTTAGATGATTGCTTTATTTACACAACTGGTTTGACGTTGTTGGTCATATTAGATGTTAATCAATAAGCATTACGCAGTTTTATTACTCATTCCTACGATTTATTTTACGTTATCAGTCGTCATTACGCGGCAAAAGAGGCCACCATGTTTACGTTTATATTAGCCCTGCACATTATCGTGGCGATTGCCATGATTGGCTTGATTTTGATACAGCATGGCAAAGGGGCAGACGCCGGAGCTTCTTTTGGTGCGGGCTCATCAGGTACCGTATTTGGCGCCGCCGGCACTGCAAACTTTTTGACGCGTGCCACTGCGGTATTAACGGTGATATTTTTTATCACCAGTATGACGCTTGCCGTACATGCACGTAAACAAGCCGAAGACCAGTTTCGTTTAGATGCGCCCGTATCGGCGCCGCAAACGCCGCGCCCGCTGACACAAAATCCTCAGTAACTATATTTACGTTAAAGTCTGTCTTAATTTTTTGACAGATAATTTTAACCGTTATCTTTTAATGCAGGCAGTACTTGCTATTTTAAGACGTTAGATTTACAATGCTTCTCTGTTTTTAGCCGTCTTTAACTTTCGTTGCCTTCTTTAAGCATCGGTTATAAAGGGTTAAAGCTGAAAAACAGAGTAGTAAGAAAAATGCGATTGTGGTGGAATTGGTAGACACGCCATCTTGAGGGGGTGGTGGCGCAAGCTGTGGGGGTTCAAGTCCCCCCAATCGCACCAAGCTTTATGTGTATGATGTTTTACTTGAACGTTGTTGTACTCAAACATTATAGAAAGCAGGGTTCATCGTCATTAATGCTTAATTTGATTATTATCTAAAATAAGTATTGACAGCCCTATAAAACCTCTCTATAATATGCGTTCTAGATTGATGCGGGGTGGAGCAGTCTGGTAGCTCGTCGGGCTCATAACCCGAAGGTCGTTGGTTCAAATCCAGCCCCCGCTACCACTTTTTATACTGATGTTTTGTACACTAAATTTGTCAGTAACGATTAGCCCACCATTATGTTTGTGGGTTTTTTTGTATCTGATGGTCGGTGTTATCGCGATATCTGTCCTACTTATGCTAAGCTCTATTTCTATAGAGTACGATGCTATTCGTTATCCATCGTCATTCGCCGCGATGCTTGTTAAGCGTACTATCCTTTACTTCTCATACCTTTACCGATAGTTCTGCTTTATACATAATAAAAGCATTGTCTGGTTGAGCTTGATGTTTTCTAGGCTCATCCTTATATAAAAGCACGAGTTATAAAACATCTTATTTATATAGTGACGCGTTTAAGCGTTAAGAACAATGTAGGTTTATAAGTTAAGGCGCGAATTGTCTTAATTTGACGGCAGCCAGTTTTTATAAAAGTTAATTATTAACAATAAATATTGTTATCGATAAACAACAAAGTGCTATCAATACAAGCTTTACGATATAAAATACAGTTTGCTTAGTACGATAGTTACGTGGATAAGAAAAGATAAATAGATTATGAAGCTTTCGACAAAAGTTACAGAACTGACCAATATTATTGCGCCTGCGGTAGCGGCTTGTGATGTGGCGCTGTGGGGTATTGAATTTGCGCCACAAGGTCGTCGCTCGTTGTTACGCATTTATATTGAGGCATTGCCAGAAGACCAAGCCCAAGATAAGCAAGTAACCATCGAGGACTGCGCAGCGGTGAATCATCAAGTGAGCGGCATTCTTGAGGTTCATGACCCGATTGCTGGTGAATATATTTTAGAAGTATCGTCGCCAGGTTTTGATCGTGCCTTTTTCTCAGATGAGCAAATGCGTGCCTATGTCGGTCAAACAGTGAGCTTGCGATTGATCCAAGCGATTGGCGAAGGTGATAAAAAACGCCGCAAAGCGACTGGTACTTTAGACAGTATTGATGATACTTCTTTAAAGCTAACCGCCACTGATGGTGAGCAGTTTGAGATTGCATTAAGCAATATTGACAAAGCCAACTTGATTTATGAAGATGCTTAGTTTAAAAACAGTAGCTTGATAAATGAATATTTTACTCTCCAAACAGCCTTTGGCTTACGGTGAAAATATAACGTCAACACATTAACGATAAAGTTTAAGTCAATTATAAAACGATAGGACAGGTATAGCATGAGTCGTGAAATCTTAACGGTAGTAGAAACTGTCAGTAATGAAAAGGGCTTAAATCCTGAAGACATCTTTGAAGCAATCGAAGATGCTTTGGTGGTATCCACGAAGAAAAAAGTCTATACCGATCAGCCAGAAGTAGCGGTACGGGTTGCTATTGACCGTGCGACGGGCGATTATGATACTTATCGTTATTGGACAGTGGTTGCAGATGAAGACCATGAGATGCCTGCGTGTCAGCTGGCGATTACCGATCTTGACCAAGACGAATGGTCAATTGGTGATATCAAAGAAGAGCAGATCGAATCGATTGAATTTGGTCGTATTGCTGCGACGCAAGCTAAGCAAGTTATCATTCAAAAAATCCGTGAAGCAGAGCGCAATTTAGTAGCCGACGCTTTTGAGCCACGTATTGGCGAGATGATGTATGGCGAAGTTAAAAAACAAACGCGCGATGGTTATATCATTGATTTAGGTGACAATGCTGAAGGCTATTTGTCACGTGATCAGATGCTACCTCGTGAACAATTGCGCCCAAAATCACGTATCAATGCCATTTTATATCATGTTAACCGTGAAAATCGCGGTGCTCAATTGTTACTATCACGCACGCATCCTGAAATGCTCTCAGCATTGATGCAAAAAGAAGTGCCCGAGATTGCCGAACAAATTATTGAAATTCGTAATGTCGCGCGTTTGCCGGGTACGCGTGCTAAAATAGCGGTTAAAACCAACGATCATCGTATTGATCCCGTTGGCGCTTGTATTGGTATGCGTGGTACGCGTATCCAAGCGGTACAACAAGAGCTTGATGGCGAACGTATTGATGTGGTGGTTTGGTCAGATGACCCAGCCCAATTTATCATCAGTGCGCTAGAGCCAGCGGACGTCAGCAGTATCATCTTAGATGAAGACACGCAAACGGCGGATATTATCTTTAGCACCAATGATCAATTGGCGCGGGCGATTGGCTCACAAGGTCAAAACGTGCGTTTAGCCTCTGAATTAACCGGCTATAAGCTTAATATGATGTTAGAGGAAGAGTATCAGCAACGTCAAGAAAACGAAAGCAAGGCCTTTATCGAATTATTTTATGAGCGTTTAGAGGTCGATAAAGATCTTGCCCAAGCGCTGGTTGATATTGGTTTTACCAGTATTGAAGAAGTCGCTTATGTGCCAGTCGAAACCTTTTATGATATCGAAGGCCTAGACGATGAAGCGATTGACATGATTCAAGAGCGTGCCAAAGAAGTGGTTATCGCCGATGAATTGGTCAAACAACAAAACATGAAAGAGCCAAGTCAAGAGCTACAAGATCTTGAAGGAATGACGGTCAGTTGGGCCTATAAAATGGCACAAAAAGACATCATTACCGTCGATGACTTGGCAGAACAAGCCGTCTTCGATCTAGAAGATATCGAAGGTTTAGACTCTGAAACCGCAGGAAAACTCATCATGAAAGCTCGGGAATCTTGGTTCAATGAATAAGCGGTAACTGCATATCGCTGTCTTTTAGTGATATGCTATCGATAATAAGGGCTGGTGTGACGTAACCCAATCAAATGTGTTACAAATACTAGCCTTAACCCAATCATTTGTAGCCAACAACTGAATTGAATATATAGCAAATAATAGACAGTAGGTGATAATAAATGGCAGATAAGACCGTCAAAGAACTGGCAGATATGGTAGGCAAAACCGCAAGTGCTGTACAACAGCAACTGGTAGATGCTGGACTGCCTGCTCGCGCAGAGGATGACCTAGTCACCGAGCTTGAGCAAGAGAAGTTGGTGACGTATTTAAAGCAAAGTCATGGCCAGCAAGAAAAGCGACGTATTAGCCTGAAATCTAAGACGACCAGCACCGCACGCGTGACCGGCTCTTCAGGTAAATCTAAGAGCGTTAATGTAGAAGTGCGCAAAAAGAAAGTGTTCGAGAAGCCTGATCCAGAAAAGATGGCGGAAGAATTGGCAGCGCGCGAACAAGCCATGATTGAAGCACAAGAGCGTGCAACTAGAGAAGCAGAAGAGCGTGCCGCTACTAAGAAAAAGGCGGAAGAACGTCAAGCGGCTACGTTGGCAGCGATGCGTGCAAGCTTAGGTTCGAGCAAAAAGTCAGACGATAAGAATGACGATATCTCAACCTCAGTGGTTGTGAAAAAAGGCGGTAAAGCGGCGGTAGAAGTTAAACCGAAAGAGCAGCCGAAGAAAAAAGTTGCCGCCACGAAACCAAAAGTTGAAACGGCAGCAGAGCGTAAAGCTCGCGAAGCTCGTGAAGTCGAGGAAGCGCGTCTGCGTGAAATCGAAGCAGAAACTCGCCGTGCGCAAGCCGAAGAAGCGCAAAAGCGTACCCTTGAGCAAATGCGTAAAATGGCTGGTAAATATACCGATCAGCCGGCTACTGAAGTGCGTAAAGATGAGCCGTTAGCCGAAGGTTTGGTCGGTGATGCGCTAGAAGAATCGTTTGAAAAAGAACGTCGCGAAATCAAACGCGGCACCAGTAGCACCAGTGCTCGCGGTCGTGGTCGCCGTAAGAATCAAGACGAGCGTGAAATCAAAAACCGTAAAAACGGTTTACGCTCAACGCAAGCCTCACAGCATAAGTTTGAAAAACCAGTCGATAAAATCGTTTACGATGTTGAGATCAGTGAACACATTACGGTTTCTGATTTGGCACAGCGTATGGCGGTTAAAGCTCGCGAAGTGACCAAATTGCTCATGAAAATGGGTGAAATCGCACGCGAGTCCGACACTATTGATCAAGCAACAGCTAGTCTGATTGTTGAAGAAATGGGTCACAACCCAGTACCGGTTAGTGATACCAAGGTCGAAGATGATCTACAAGATGCGGTAGATGAGCGTAGCAGTAACGTGCAAACGCGTCCACCAGTTGTGACTATCATGGGTCACGTTGACCACGGTAAAACCTCACTACTCGATAAAATTCGCACAACGAAAGTTGCTACCGGTGAAGCTGGCGGTATTACTCAGCATATCGGTGCTTACCATGTGAAAACCGATCGCGGTGTTATTACTTTCCTTGATACTCCAGGTCACGCCGCCTTTAGCGCCATGCGTTCACGCGGTGCACAGGCAACGGATATCGTTGTCATTGTTGTGGCTGCCGATGATGGTATGATGCCACAAACCGAAGAAGCGATTGATCATGCGCGCGCTGCTGGTACGCCTATCATCGTTGCTATCAACAAAATGGATAAGCCAAGCGCCGATCCTGATCGCGTACTTAATGAACTCACTGCTAAAGAAGTGGTTTCAGAAGAATGGGGCGGTGATACCCCAATGGCGCGTATCTCAGCCAAAACGGGTGACGGTATTGATGAGTTATTAGAGCTTATCAGTCTACAAGCTGAGCTAATGGAGCTAGAAGCACCGTTAGACGGTGCTGCTCAAGGTGTTGTTATTGAATCACGACTTGAAAAAGGTCGCGGTCCAGTTGTCAGTGTCCTAGTTAAAAAAGGTACCTTAAAACAGGGCGACTTAGTATTAGCAGGTGAGCATTACGGTAAGGTTCGTGCTATGACAGACGAAAATGGTCAACGAATCAAATCTGCTGGTCCGTCTATCCCTGTAGAGATATTAGGTTTACCTGAAACACCTGCTGCTGGTAGCGAGTTCTTAGTCTTAACCGATGAGAAAAAAGCCCGTGAAGTGGCAGATTTCAGAACCAACCGTGAGCGCGAGCGCCAGCTTGAACGTCAAAATGCGATGCGCTTAGAGAGCATGTTTGATCAGATGGAACAAGGCGATGTGTCATTCTTAAATATCGTCTTAAAAACTGACGTGCGTGGTTCGCTTGAAGCGTTACTTGCGGCTCTAAATGAGTTATCGACGGATGAAGTTAAAGTTCGAGTGATTAGCTCAGGCGTTGGTCCAATCTCTGAATCTGATGTGACATTGGCTGAATCTAGCGAAGCGGTATTGCTCGGTTTCAACGTCCGTGCAGATGCAACCGCACGCCGTAAAGCAGACGCTGCTAAAATGGATATTCGCTACTATAGCGTTATCTATGGTTTGATTGATGATGTCAAAGCGGCGATGAGTGGTATGCTAGCGCCAGAACATCGTGAGAAAATCTTGGGTGTTGCTGAGGTTCGCGAAGTATTCCGTTCTAGTAAGTTTGGTGCTGCTGCCGGTTGTATGGTGGTTGAAGGTACGATTTATCGCAACAAACCTATCCGCGTCTTGCGTGATGATCAAGTTATCTTTACGGGTCAATTGCAATCATTACGTCGCTATAAAGAAGACGTTAATGAAGTACGTACCGGTATGGAGTGTGGCCTAGCGGTTCGTGGTTACGACGTCGAAGCGGGCGATAAAATCGAAGTCTTTGAAATCCAAGAGTTCGCCCGTACCATCTAAAGCAGTCGCTTTATGATTTAGCCATTCAATCGTATAAAATGATTGAATGGTTGGATAATTTCTTAAGATTTAGCTGTACTTAGGCCTAACAGGTACACCCTGCTAGGCCTTTTTTAGCAAAGACATTGTGTTTTATATTTAATGTCATTAGATATAACGCTCATGCGTTTTTAATGAGAGTTTTTTAATAAAAATAAGCTGTATGACCAATAAGGTAATAACATGAATCAACGTTTACAACGCTTGGCTGATCAGATTCAGCGTGAGCTTGCGGTTCTTATCCGTGACGAAGTCAATGACCCGCGTTTGACGGGCTTTGTCACTATCTCTAGCGTTAAAGTCAGCCCAGACTTGGGTTACGCAGATATTTACGTCACCATCATGGAGCCTGAGCTTAACGATGCGATGACCAAATCTAGCCATGAAGACAGCATCAAGGTCCTCAATAAAGCGGCGGGTTTTTTGCGTACCGAATTAAGCCACAGTCTAAAAACGCGTACCACACCGCGTTTACGCTTTCATTATGATGAAGTGACGGCGCGTGGCAACTATATGATGGATCTTATCAATAAGGCTGTGACCAAAACTGAGCAAAACGAGTCTGATGAGCAAGAAATTAACGAGTAATAGCTATTATGTCGACCGCCTCTACTAACACCTCTACGCCAGCCGCTGCAAAAACGCTTAAAACGCCTGATAAAATCAAAGTCTCGGGCGTAATATTAGTGGATAAGCCACAAGGTATGACCTCGCAACAAGTAGTGTCAAAGGTGAAATACCTGTTTAAATCACCCAACCATGACAGTAAAAAAGCTGGTCATACAGGCACACTCGATCCGATGGCAACGGGTTTATTGCCCATTTGCTTAGGTGAGGCTACCAAGTTTAGTCACTATCAACTCGATGCCGATAAAACCTATCAAGCAACCATTCTTTTGGGTAGTCAAACCGATACGGGTGATGCCGACGGGCAGATTGTTGCTGAAGCACTTATTCCACAGTTTGATCATGCCATATTAGAAAACATTGCTCAGCAATTTTTAGGGCCACAGCAGCAAATTCCTCCGATGTATTCGGCGCTAAAAAAAGATGGCAAAAAATTGTATGAATATGCGCGAGCAGGTATTGAGATTGAGCGGCCCGCAAGAGATATTGTCATTAAAGCCATTGATTTAACCGCAATCGATGCGCAACAAATTCAGTTGACAGTGACTTGCTCGAAAGGTACATACGTACGAGTATTGGCAGAAGATATCGCTAAAACCCTTGGCACGCTAGGGCATCTCACCGCTTTACGGCGCCTGCAGGTTGGCAGTTTTAAGATTGATAATGTGATTGGTTTGGCCGATCTAGAAGCGTTGTCACTTGCGAGTCGCCTGACCCACCTATTACCCGTTGATGCTTGTATCACCCTTGATACTGAGCTTAGCTTAACGGCTGAGCAGTGCGCCCGTGTCCATATGGGACAGCGCTTAAATGTCACCGAGCAGCTGACGGACGATATACGAAGCTATATTATAACGGCTATCGAACAACAGCATTATGAGGATGACGGTGACAAAGAAGATAGTGAAACCTTATTACCTCATGAAATGCCCGTAGATATTCGTCTTATAGATGAGCAAGGGCAGTTTATTGGTTTAGGAGCGGTAAGTTTAAACGGGCGACTACAGCCTAAAAAGTTGATTCAGTTATGATGTACCTTTTCAAAGCAGCTTAACTGAAACTAGGTAAAGATTACTAAGAGTTTACACTAATCACATATCATCACATTTTATTGCAGGTTTCACCTATAGTGAAACCTGCTTTTTTTGTACCTTAGTTAAGTCAGCCATGGAAGGCGAAACAAGGATATAAAAAATATAAGAAAATAAAAATTATAAAAATGGGATTTTATTAAATATTAAAATTATAAAAAAGCAGTATATATAAAAATAAAAAGACATTAACTAATATAAAAAGTATCTGAGATTAATAATAAAAAATGTATTTTAAAAATACTCATACCTAAAATTGAAATCTAAAGTATAAGGATTATTATGAAAACCATTGCTTTCTTATTACATAATAACTTCGAACAAGCTGAATATGAAGAAGTTAACAACCAATTAAAAGATAAAGGTTATAAAACAGTCCTCATTACGACCAATAAAGACAAAGAAGTCCAAGGTATGCAGCAGGACGTCAATAAGGGTGATACCTTTACTGCAGATATATTTGCTAAAGACGCTAACGTTGCTGATTATGAGGCACTGGTTTTGCCAGGTGGCACGGTGAATGCCGATACCATACGCGGTAACGAAGAAGCGCATAGTATCATTAATGCTATTAACAATGCAGGTAAACCATTGGCGGTCATTTGCCACGCGCCTTGGGTATTGATTAATACGGGCATTGCTAAAGGTAAAACCTTAACAGCTTATCACTCGTTACAGACCGATTTAGAAAATGCGGGCGCAAATTTCGTCGATAAAAGCGTGCAAGTGGATGGTAATTTGATTACCTCACGTAATCCAGATGATATTAACGATTTTGTCGCTGCTATTGATAAAGCGCTATCTTAGATTAATAAGCCAATTAAATTTTATAGATTACCTAAAAGAAGCAGCTACTATTTAATAACGATTTATTTATACTGATTTTACGAAATTGCCATAACTTTAAAATCATAACTACAGAATTCATAACTACAGAAAAGGAAATTATTATGTCAAATCCTAATCCGAACGATACCAAGCTTGAGCAACAACGTTCAGAATCAGCAACTGCTGCTCTAAAAGGTCAAACAGAAGATAATCATACGCAAGATACTGAAGCGGCTGCAGACCGTATTGCTGATAATTTAAAAAATGCTAAAGAAGAAAAATAGTTAACTCCGTAATTTATTGAATCTGCTGATTATTAATAAAATAGTTAGTAAAAATATACAAAAATAATGATAACTGGGAGTATTTATGACTGACTCAAAAGGCAACATAGACGCGCAAGAGAAAAAAATTAAACAACAAGCCGAAGATATCAATCCTAAAGAAGATAATATTCCAGATAGTTTAGCGGAAGCAACGACGGTTCCTCTTGAAGATAATGAGCTTGGCGGTAATGCTACGCAGGACGACGTTAAGAATGATAAATAGTTGATAAAACGTCAGTCTTATAAATTTAGACCTTAATCAATTTTTCTCTGCAAAAATTGTAAAACTACTATAAAAACTGCTGCTAGTTCAGCAGTTTTTTGTTATAATCGCTGTCACGTTTAATTTTCGCTTTATTCTTAACTAAACGTTCTAATTGATAAGTTTGTCGTACCCTAGGTCAACTCTAGTAATGCAGGGTTGTCCTGAATGACGGTTAAACTTTTTATTTTTTATTCTATTGTGCCTAGATGCTTTAAATTGAAAGTATCTTAGTACATTTAGCATTGCCGGAGAGATTTATGCTAACCAATTCTGATCGTGAACAAATCATTGCTCAATACCAACGTGGCGAAAATGACACTGGTTCTCCAGAAGTTCAAGTAGCACTATTGAGTGCTCGTATCAACGATTTACAGAACCATTTTAAAGAGCACAAAGCAGACCATCATAGCCGTCGTGGTCTTATCCGTATGGTTAACACGCGCCGTAAACTGCTTGACTACTTAAAAGGTAAAGACCTTGGTCGTTATACCACCCTTATTAGCCAATTAGGTCTACGTCGTTAATTTGGTAGTAATAGTACCAATGGCGACCAAAAAAGATTATGCGCTAATATGGCAGCATTTTAAATTTTTTGCTAAGCCACTTGGTATTTGCTTGCTAAGCTCGATAAAATAGATTTTCTCTAAAGACGGTGTGGAATAGTTTCACGCCGTTTTTTTATGCGTATTTATATGAGTTTGACTGTTAAAAAATTATCCCTTAGCGGCATACGTTTAATGTGACAAACTCCTATTTTAACCGACTTTTTTATACTGAAATGCTTATAACGGTAATGCGCAAACAGACAGTTTGGCATTTCATTGGTCAATGGCTATAAATCACTGTAAAATAATGCCTTATGAGTTTGAGAGTAGTATTCGCGCTCGATTAATTATTTATAAGGTTTAGCGTGATGAGTATTATTTATCAAACAGTGGCTAGCAAAGCAGATTTTAGTCAGCAAATAACGTGAAATCGTTATTTAAATAAAGGTATCAAATAAATAGGTAACAAAATTGCTCTAATCGACCCAGTTTCCAATTATGTTAACGTCAATTAGTAGCCAATCACGAGTAACCAGTTACCAAGAATTTTTAATGACAGATATCAGCTTTTTATAATGCTGATATCCCTTTCGTCAGTCAATATTAGGAAAATTATATGACAATGTTTAATACCATTAAGCGTGAATTCCAGTACGGCGACCAGCAGGTCGTTATTGAAACGGGCCGTATCGCGCGTCAAGCAAACTCTATTTTGGTTCACATGGGCGGCGTGACTGTCCTAGTAGCGGCAGTAGTAAAGTCGGATGCTAAAGAAGGTCAAAACTTCTTTCCATTGACCGTCAACTATCAAGAAAAAATGTATGCGGCTGGTAAAATTCCAGGTGCATATGGTAAACGTGAAGGCCGTGCCAGCGAAAATGAAACCTTAACGTCGCGTCTGATTGACCGTCCGATTCGTCCGCTATTCCCTGAAGGCTATGTGAACGAAATTCAAATTACGGCAACGGTTGTCTCGTCTGATAAAACTCAGTCAGCAGATATCGCGGCACTCATCGGTGCTTCAGCAGCGCTGGCTATTTCTGATGCGCCATTTAATGGTCCGGTAGCAGCAGCGCGTGTTGGCTTTATCAATGGAGAATATGTCCTTAACCCAACGCTTGAGCAGCTTAAAGACAGCGACCTTGACTTGGTGGTTGCGGGTACCAAATCTGCAGTATTGATGGTTGAATCAGAAGCGAAAGAATTGTCTGAAGACCAAATGCTAGGTGCGGTTTTATACGGTCATCAGCAGCAGCAAATCGTCATTGATAATATCGCGTCATTGGCAGAAGAGGTTGGTACCGCTAAGCAGCAATATACCGCGCCTGTTCGCGATCAAGCGTTAGAAACCAGCATGAAAGAGCAGTTTGGTGAGCAAGTGGCTGATGCTTATACTATTACCAATAAGCAAGAGCGCTACAGCAAACTTGACGAAATCAAACAAGCGATCATCGAAGCATTGGCAGGTGACGCCGAAGCAGAAACGTATAACGATACGGTATCTGAATTAAAAGAGATTTATGAAGAGTTAAAATACCGCACCGTTCGTGACAATATCTTGTCAGGTAAGCCGCGTATCGATGGCCGTGATCTTGAAACCGTTCGTGCGCTAGATGTACAAGTAGGCGTATTGCCATATACCCATGGTTCAGCACTATTTACCCGCGGTGAAACACAAGCATTGGTAACCACCACGCTTGGTAACACCCGTGATGTAAACATGATTGATTCATTGGCGGGTACGATTCGTGACCATTTTATGTTGCATTACAACTTCCCACATTTCTCAGTTGGTGAAACCGGCCGTGAAGGTGTGCCAAAACGTCGTGAAATCGGTCATGGTCGCCTAGCGCGCCGCGGCGTTGAAGCGATGTTGCCAGATAGCGAACGCTTCCCATATGTGATTCGTGTGGTATCTGAAATCACCGAATCAAATGGTTCATCTTCAATGGCTTCGGTTTGCGGCGCAAGCTTGGCATTGATGGACGCTGGCGTTCCATTGAAAGCACCGGTTGCTGGTATCGCAATGGGTCTGGTTAAAGAAGGCGAGCGCTTTGCTGTATTGTCTGACATCCTAGGTGATGAAGATCATCTTGGTGATATGGACTTTAAAGTAGCAGGCTCAAAAGACGGTATTACCGCGCTACAGATGGATATTAAAATCGAAGGTATTACCCCAGATATTATGGAGCAAGCGCTTAAGCAAGCCCACGCTGGTCGTATTCATATCCTAGAAGCGATGAATAAAGTACTGCCTGCAAGCCGTACAGAAATCAACGCTCATGCGCCTAACTATGCGGTTATCGAAATCAACCCAGAAAAAATCCGTGATGTGATTGGTAAAGGTGGCGCAACGATTCGTCAGCTAACCGAAGAAACTGGCGCGGTTATCGATATCGATGATGCTGGTACCATTCGTATCTTTGGTGAAAATAAAGCAGCAACCAAAGCGGCTATTGGTAAAATTGAAGCCATCACCGCAGAAGTGGAAGTTGGTAAAACTTATCAAGGTACGGTTGCGCGTATCGTTGACTTCGGTGCTTTCGTTAACGTCTTGCCAAACACTGATGGTCTCGTACATATCTCGCAAATCGCCGATGAGCGCGTAGAAAATGTGTCTGATTACCTAAAAGAAGGTCAAACCGTCAGCGTATTGGTACAAGACGTTGATAACCGTGGTCGTATTAAGCTGACCATGAAAGGTATCGAGCAAAGCTAAGCATCGATATTTGACGTAACTTGACCTAGTCAAGATATAAAAAACCGCTTTGGTTGCTGAGATTAGCAATCAAGGCGATTTTTTTATGTCTTCAAAAAGGTGAGGATATGGAGAAATCAATTTATATGCTGATATCTTTAGGAATGTGGATATCAATACGCAGCTTTGGTAAATCTTGCAAATGCTGGTTGATAAGCGGCAAGATATCGCTATGCCAATCTAAAGCAATTAATTTTTCTACTTCGGCGTTGTTACTACCATCATTTTGAGCAGAATTTTTTTGCGAATAATGAGCAATAAGCGGGCGCGCTAGCAATGCAATCCGGCGTATACCTTGATAACGGATAAGCGGGATAAGTTGCTGTTGTAAATCGACTAGAGCTGCGCTTAGCCAACTTACCCTCGGTGAATGATAGGGATGATCGGATATCACTAGGTTGGCAATATAACTTGGTTGGCTACCGTTGCTACTGACGCCAAGTCCAGCTTGCTCACGTGCGCGCTTATGCATCAAGCAGCTACCAAGCATTAAGCTACCATCGCGGCAGGCACGAAAGTAATGTTGGTAGTTATCAGGATATAAGTTTTTGCTGCGCGTAAGGATAGGGTCTAACAGAATACCGGCGTTATTCACTGGCAATACCAGCAATTGGGCGCTGCTATTTAAAATAGGGGCGTGAGTAAGTTGTAGACTTGCCATTTATCTATCTGCCCCTTTGTGAAATGAATATTATTTTACACTGTTTTTCGCGCTTTCAGCAGCTTCTAATTGGGCAATTTGCTCCTCCAGGAGGGCGATTTGCTTTTCTTTCATCTCTGTCAGCTGCTTATTCATTGCCAACTGTTCCGCTGCCAGCTTCTCTTGTTCTGCTAAGCGCTGACGCTCATCTTCTAAGCGATCTATTTCTTCTTTTGCTAAACTATCATTTTCCGGCAAGGGCGCATTTAGAATAGCGTTGGGATCAGGGATTTGGCTGTTTGTACTTATCGAGCTATCGCTATCCAAAGTTAGTTCACCATCATCTAATGAGGTGGTATCTGCTTGCGCAGCGTTATTTTGCTCAATAGACTCGGCAGTAGGTGTTGTGCTTTCGATCGGCGCCTTTTCAGTGTCTAGCGAATTGTTTTTCCAAACCAAGTAGCCAATTAAGAAAACAGCTAGTATGACAATTGGCCACCATTTATTGCGTTGTTTTACTGGTTGTTTTTTTAATGGTTTAACTGATAAAGGCGGTGTTTGTTTTTTATTCATACAATGGTCGATTTATGTCAAAAATATAAGTAGGCATACTATAGCAAACTCAAAATAAAAAGCCTATCTATTGGTAGATAGGCTAAGTGTTATTAGGACTTGACGATACAGCTTTTATTGCTTATGGCTTGAATTTGACTGTCCCACTGGTACCAGTCGACATCGCATCACGCGCGATCTGGTCCTCTAAATGGTTTTTAGCACTGATAGTATCAGGATCGGGGCGGTGCTCTGTATGTCCGCACTGCGTACATTCGATGTATTCGTCAGGTTCGGGTGTGACGATATTTACTTGCATCACAGCATCCATCGCCTGACATTTAGGACAGCGAACGCCTGCTAAAAACCGGCGCTTTGGTGCTGACGATTGATAGCGCATTTAGATGACCTCGCGCGTCGTTTGATCATTGGCTTTAGCAGTGGCGGCAGCATCATTTTTAGTATTGTCATTTTTAGCATTGTCAAAACCGCTATGCCGTAGTAAAGCATCGATGCTGGCGCTGCGACCGCGGAAGTTCTCAAAATTGGTCTTAGCAGGGAAACTACCACCGACCGATAAAATAGTCTCGCGAAAGGCTTTGCCCGTAGTTGGGTTAAAGATACCTTCTTCTTCAAACTTACTAAATGCATCGGCAGACAATAGCTCTGCCCATTTATACGAGTAATAACCGGCGGCATACCCACCAGCAAAGATATGACTAAAGCCATTAGCAAAACGGTTGTAATCCGGTGTCTGCATAATCGCAATATCATCGCGCACGGTATTTAGCGTCGCCAAGATACCTTCATAATTAAGGGCTGGTGTGTGCGCATGAATCAATAAATCAAAAAGCGCAAACTCGATCTGACGTAAGGTTTGCATGCCGCTTTGGAAGTTTTTGACCGCTAGTAGGGCGGCAAGTTTGTCTTTTGGCAAGGGTCCGCCGCTTTCAACATGGCTACTTATTAAAGCAATCCCTTCGGCATCCCACGCCCAGTTTTCCATAAATTGACTGGGCAATTCGACCGCGTCCCACTCAACGCCATTGACACCAGCGACATCACTAACGGTGACTTGGGTGAGTAAATGGTGCAAACCGTGACCGAATTCGTGAAACAAGGTGAGTACTTCATCGTGAGTCAATAGGCTTGGTTTACCATCGAGGGCAGGGGTGAAGTTGCCGACCATAAAGCAGACCGGTAGCTGCTGATGGTCTTGCTCCGTATAGGTATAACGTGATTGAAAACCGCTCATCCACGCGCCGCCGCGTTTGCCGCTACGAGCAAATAAATCAAAGTAAAAGCCACCAAGCAAGTGATCATCGGCGTCAAATAATTGATAAAAACGTACGTCATCGTGCCAGCGCGACACAGACTCACTGTGCTCTTGTACCTTGATACCGTATAAGCGCTCAACGATCGTAAATAATCCGCTAATCACTTTCGGTAGTGGGAAATAAGGACGTATCTCCTCTTGCGATAAACTAAACTCGCTCTGTTTTACTTTTTCGGCAATATAAGCGCTGTCCCATGGCTGCAAGTCATTAATACCATAAGCCTGCGCATACTTTTGCAACTGCGCTAAGTCTTGCTTAGCGGCTGGCGTTGCTTGCGCGGCTAAATCGCGTAAAAAGGTTTCAACCTCTACAACGCTATCTGCCATTTTGGTCGACAGTGACACTTCTGCATAGTTATCAAAGCCTAATAACTTGGCCTTTTGCGCGCGTAATTGCAGAATTTGGCCCATGATATCGGCATTATTGAGCGCTTCACCTTTGGCATTGGTATGCGCATCAAACTCAGAGGCGCGGGTCACATAAGCATGGTACAGCGTCTCGCGTAGATTGCGATCATCGGCATGGGTCATGACGGCAAGATAAACAGGAATATTTAAGCTTGCCACATAATAAGGCGTCGGCAACGCATCAATTTGTGCTTGAGTGAGCGTACCGCTGGCAAGCTCACGCGCTTTATACTGTTCACCTGCGTCCGCTAATAGCGCCAAACCACTCTCAGTTAACCCTGCTAATTGGCCTTGTTCAAGCGGTAAGGCATACGCCTGAGTAGCATCCAAGATATGGTCTGAGAACGTCGCTGATAAAGTCGACAATTCACTTTGAATAGCAGCAAAGGTTTCTTGTTCAGCTTTGGGTAGCGCAACGCCTGATAGCTCAAAGCTACGCAGCGCAAGCTCAATCGCTCGCGCCCGCGCAGGTTCTAGAGCAGCAAAGAAAGCCTGATCATTGACGATCGTTTGATAGCGACTAAATAGCGGCTGATGCTGACCAACACGCGTGCCATAAGCAGACAGCTTGGGCAACAATTCATGATGGACATGACGAATCTCATCGCTACTCATAACGCTATTAAGATGCGACAAAATCCCCCAACTACGATCCAACGCCAAGTTTATATGGTCAAAGCTCATGACCTCTGCCAACGCCTGCTCAGCGCTAAGCTTGCTATCTGCCGACATCTCATCTAAAAAACGGTTGGCAGCATCGATAGCACTGATGACCTGGCTTTGTAAGGTATCAGGTGTGGTACTGGAAAAATCAACAAGGTGTAAATCTGGAGCAATAGAGTTCATAAAGAAAGGTATCCAATGTCTGTTAGTAATGAATAAATTATTATGATTTAGATAAAGTGCTATGAACGTTATTTAAAACGTAGTTTAAGACGTAATTTAAAGTAAAGGTTATCTAAAAGATGGGTATGACGCGGTTGAAATACAAGCCAGCGTTATAATTGGTTTTAGAGTGTTCATTTTACAAATGGGATTTTTAGAAATGTCCAATTGGATAATAACCCGGCGCTAATTATCGATATGACCGATAGTTAGCTAAGTTTCACTTACAAAGCGTCATCATTTACTTGCAAATTAACCCTACAGGGAGTGAGGACAAGTTGTTAGCATCTTAGTAATACAAGGACTTAATATAATAAATTAAATACAAGGCAGTTATTAAAAATAATTTTCAAATTCTAAGACAATTTTGCAATACCAACCAATCATAATAAGATAAGGAGCAGTATTTATGAAAGCAACTCTTAAAAGTCTACGTGAGACCAAAGCCAATCCAGCGGTTAGTATTTTTGTCAAAACCCACCGTGAGCATCCTGACAATCAAAAGGATCCTATCGCCCTAAAAAACCAATTAAAAGTCGTCGAAGAGCGCCTAAATAACGAGTACGACAAAAGTACCGCCACCTCTATTTTAGAAAATATCAAAAATAAAACCAGTGACCTAAATCACAACTATAACTTAGATACCTTAGCCATATTTGCTAGCACTGACGATGCTCAAATCGTCCGTATGCCTATTGATACCAAAGAGCGCGTGATCATCTCTGATAGATTTGCAACGCGTGATTTGGTGCGTGATATGGCCAGCGCCGTGCATTATTATACGGTAGTATTAACCCGTGATAAGGCGCGCTTGATTGAAGCGTCTAACGACCGTGTGGTCAAGGAGTTTGATCAAGATACTGATGCACAAAACAATATGGAAAATATTCCGTTTCCTGTAGAAAATAATGGTTTATATACAACGGGTGATGCAGGCTCTGATCGCTCAGCAAATAACGAGAGTAGCTATCTAAAAGAGTTCTTTAACCAAGTAGATAAGAGCGTACAAGAGCTATGGGGCGAGCATAAAATGCCTTTAGTCATCGTTGGGGATACCAAAAATATCGGTTATTATAAAGATGTTTGTGATCGTCCAGATAATATTATTGCTACCGTTTCAAATGCCACCAATTTGGAAGAAGGCAGCGCGCAGCATATCGTTGATAGCGTACAAGAAGCGGTTGAAAATTATCGCTCGTCATTACATCAAGCCGCTATGGGTGAAATTGACAAAGCGCGCGGTGCCAATATGCTGCAAACGGATTTACAAGAAGTGTACCGCAGCGCCTTCCAAGGGGTTGGCGAGACTTTATATGTTCGTCGCGGTTACATGCAACCGGCTATGATCGATGAAGCGGCGCAGACTTTAAGCATGGCTGATGATGCGACTGCCCAAGGCGTGACTGATGATGCGGTTGGTGAAATCATCGAACACGTCATTCATAACGGTGGCAAAGCCGTATTCATGCCGCAGGAGCTGATGGGTGAAGATCAGCCAATTGCTCTGGTAACGCGCTATTAATTGATAGCTGCTATTCGTTAATGAGTTAGCCATCGTTACGACTTAGGTATAATATGGGAGCATTGGTTCGATATGAATCAATGCTCTTTTTTATAATAACCTAGGTTCATGTTTATCTGATGACCGGTGTCATTTGATAAGTTTTTAATAAAACGCTGTTCACCCTTACGCTATCCATATTGAGTTTATAACTGATAAATTTATGACTAATACCACCTCTTTTGTTTTAACCAGCTACAACATTCATAAAGGCATGTCGCCGATGAATCGCCAAGTGAAGATACAGGGTATCGCCCAAGCGCTTGATATCATCGGCTCAGACATTCTTTGCCTGCAAGAAGTGCAGGGGCAAAACCTCAAGCGCAATATGCAATATAACGAATACCCCGACCAATCACAGCACGAATGGTTTGGTGAATATCTGCAACTGCAAAACAGCTATGGTAAAAACTCAGAGTATGAAAACGGTCATCATGGTAATGCGGTATTGAGTCGTTTTCCGCTAGATCCAAAGCATAACGTCAATATTACGGTGAATAAACTTGAGCAGCGCGGTGTCCTGCATTGCGAAGTGCAGCCGCTAGGGTGGGAGATGCCAGTGGTGGTGTTATGCGCCCATTTAAACCTCTTTGAGCGCGACCGCATCAAGCAGTATGAAGCCATCTCTAACTATGTGCGTAATGAGATTGCGCCCGACCAGCCGCTGATTTTGGCGGGCGATTTTAATGACTGGAAAAAAATGTCTTGTGACAGGCTCGCTTCAAGCTTAGGGATGACCGAAGCTTTTAAACATTGTCATGGCAAATTGCTCCCGACTTTTCCAGCAAAATTGCCCGTACTCAGTCTTGACCGTATCTACGTGCGTAACCTAAGGGTAAAAGACGCCTGGGTACATACCGGTAAGCCTTGGTCAACACTATCGGATCATTTGCCGCTAAGTGCAGAGTTAGCATTGTTATGAATTGCTGTTATCAGTTAATGGATAACAAGTAAGAAACTAGCCGAAAAAGAGAAATTAGAATAATACAAGGATGAAAAATCATGTCTGATAAACACCTACCAACGACGCAGCACGCCGTACAGATAGGCGAGTTTGGCGAACCTGAAGTCATGACATATCAAGACGGCGTGGCTATTCCTGAATTAAAGGATAACCAAGTATTAATACAAGTCGCTTATGCCGGTATCAACCCCGTCGATTATAAAACCCGTCAAGGTAAAGGCTGGGGCGCCGATGCGATTCAAAAAAATAACTTTGATAAAGGCGAGCCCGCTATTTTAGGCTTTGATGTTGCAGGGATAGTGGTCAAAAGTAATAGCGATAAATTTACCATTGGAGATGACGTCGCGGCCCTTAGTTTTGATGGCAGCTGCTACGCTGAATACGTGGCGGTCGATGCTGATTTACTGGCAAAAGTACCACAGGCGGTGACATTAGAGCAAGCAGGAGCATTGCCTTGTATCGGGCAAACGGCGCTACAGTTTGTAGAATTTGCCGACATTAAAGACGGTGAACACGTGGTAATAAACGCGCCAGCGGGCGGCGTTGGACATTTAGCGATTCAGTTTTTACTGAAAAAGGTAGCGTCAGATAATGTCAAAGTCACGCTTATTTGCTCGCCAGAAAAATACGCCAAACTTGACGATTTGATAGATAAAAGCAAGTTGAAAGGTTGGATAGATTATACCAAAGACCAAGATTTTCCTGACTTACAAGCCGATGTACTGATGGACTTGGTCGGTGACAATGCAGGCGTGCGCGCTTTGAGCACACTCAAATCTGGTGGTCGCGTTAAAGTGCTACCGACCATTTGGGTTGATAAACTAAAAGCTGCCGGTAGTAATAAAAACTTGAGCGTCGACGGCTACGCGGTAAAGCCAAATGGCGAAGATATGGCAAAGGTTTTACAAGATATCGCTGATGGCACGCTAATTTTACAAATTCAGCAAACCTATCCATTGTCTGAAGTAGTTACTGCCCATCGCGAGCTAGAAAAAGGCGATACCTTTGGCAAGATTGTGCTCAAAGCAAGCTAAGGCAGAGTTGCTTAAATTAAGCCAAACCCGCTTAACCTAATATCATTTGCCTAAAGGTTAAGCTAATACGTCCCTCTAAAACTGTTTTCGTCTTAGTAACAGTATGTTTCCAATATTTTTGCGTATCCCCATGCATGACGATAAGCTGACCGGACTCAAGATAAAGCTCGACTTTATCTTGAGTTTTTTTATGCTTCAAGACAAACTTGCGCGTCGCTCCGAGTGACAAAGAGGCGATAATTGGCTGCTCGCCAAGCTCCCTCTCATCATCGGCATGATACCCCATACCATCGTCGCCAGTCGGATAGTAATTTAGCAAACAAGAATTAAAGTTGGCATTAACTCCGATTTTTAATAGTTGCCGCTCGATATGATGTTTCACATGAAACACCGAGTCTGTCCATGCAATGGCTTGCCGCCTGTGCCCAGAATATTGATAACTGGCAGCACTGTCGCCCATCCATACTATTTGCCGAGTGGTGACGTGCGTCTTACCAAATAAAGTGACGATATCAGATTGCCAAGGCAGCGTCGTCAACAAGGCATAATATAGGGCACTTGGATAGTCAATCACGATTCCTAAATCATTTACCTTGCCATCATAAGGTAAGAAATTATCGGTCGGTGCAGGGGCAAAAAGGTCGCTCATCGCTCATATCCCGTATATCCTACATTCCACATCGCTCGGCCTATTTATTGCTTTCATAATGTTCATTAATAATTTGCGCGCACAATTCAGGTGCTTCCATTGGCAAAAGATGACCGTAATCTGGCAAAGAGATAATGCTATCTGCGGGAACAAATCCTTGCCATTGTTTGCGTACTTTATCATTGATAAACAAAGTTGGTTTGCCGGTGATTAAGGTGTAAGGGCAGTGCAGTTTTTTTAATGCTGCATCGATATGAGGCGCACCAAAATAATTGGCAAGCTCTTGCTCGGGGGCAAACATCAAGCTATAGCTGCCATTATTATTGGCCGTCAAACTTTGCTCAGCAAATACTTTTAAGTGCTCATCACTGATACGTTTATAAGCCCGTTGTGCGCGCAAATGCTCATAATAATCCTCGATACTTGCCCATGTAACCTGCTTGGTTAGGGTGCTTTTAAAAGGTTCACGGCTTAGCAATATCTTGCGCGGTAGTAAGTTATAAAGCGTTGCTTGTTTTTTAGTAAAGGTGACAGGCTCGATAAGATATAACTGCGAGAATAAATCGGGGCGTTTCGCTGCTGCTATGGCGGTTGCTGTTGCGCCTTGTGAATGTCCAATACCAACGATAGGCGCGTTTTGGGTTTTGTCCAAAAACTCAATCAGTATATCGGCATCTTGCTCGCGGGTCAGACGCGGCGCTTGCGGTTTGTCATACCAATAGCCACGTAGCGCTAATGCCGATAAATCAAACTCTGTTGCGAGCTCATTTAACAATGGCGCATAAGTACCAACGGTAAAGCTATTGCCACCATAAAAATGGGCAGGCGGGCGTTTATGGTGGTTCGGTTTGTCTGCGTGATTTACAGCTTGGTTCAACTGCTCTAAATCATAATAGCGCGCTTGCTTGCCACTGATATTAATACGTTTGGTAAAAGTTTCCATAAAAATCACACTTCCTTGTGGCGGTTTTTTAACCGTTATCTTACATTTTATTGTTAGTTTTCAATTAGCTGTCTTCACCTAAGAAGCCGCCACTTTGACGCTGCCATAAGCGCGCATAAACGCCATTTAACGCCAGTAGTTCATCATGACTGCCTTGCTCGATGATACGGCCTTTATCCATGACCACCAATCTATCTAGCGCGGCAATGGTCGATAATCGATGCGCAATCGCAATCACAGTTTTGCCGGTCATGATATCGTTTAGGCTTTCGGTAATGGCAAATTCAATCTCAGAGTCAAGTGCACTGGTCGCCTCGTCCAGTAACAAAATCGGCGCATTTTTTAGCATCACGCGTGAGATAGCGATGCGCTGACGTTGACCGCCAGAGAGCTTAACGCCGCGCTCGCCGACTTGGGTATCAAGACCGGTATTGCCTTTATCATCGTATAAATCTTTGATAAAGTCCCACGCTTGCGCTTGCTTAGCAGCTGTAATGATTTCCTCATCGGTTGCGTCAGGACGACCGTAAGCGATATTTTCGCGCACAGTACGGTGCAATAACGAGGTATCTTGGGTGACCATACCGATTTGCTGACGCAGCGATTCTTGGGTAACTTCGTCAATCGCTTGCCCGTCGATATAGATTTTCCCTTTATCAACATCAAAAAAGCGCAGGAGTAGATTAACCAAGGTTGATTTACCAGCGCCAGAACGCCCAACCAGACCGATTTTCTCGCCCGATTTGATATCTAAGTAAAAGTTATCTAATAGCTTGGCGTATGAAGTTCCCGCTGCAGAATCCGCAGCAGGAATAGCAGCATCTTCATGCGTGTTATCTAGAGGCTTGTCTGATTTATGCTTGTTTAAACCTGTGGCATCGTCTTCGCCTTCATAACTAAAATCAACATGGTCGAAAACGATATGACCATCGCTGACTTTAAGGATAGAAGCATTTGGCTTATCGACGATGGTTTGCGGGGCAGATAAGGTGCGCATCCCGTCTTGTACCGTCCCGATACTTTCAAACAGGCTAGCAGTTTGCCACATAATCCAGCGCGTCAGGCCATTTAATCGCAGCGCCATCGCCGTGGCAGCGGCAATTGCCCCAACACCAACAGCGCTTTGTTGCCATAAATAAATTCCGATACCGGCCGTACTACTGACCAAAATCACACTGATTAGGTGGGTTGATACCTCAAGGTAGCTGACCCAACGCATTTGCGCATGGACCGTACCTAAAAACTGTCCCATGGCATTTTTGGCATAATCGAGCTCGCGGCGCGAGTGGCTAAACAGTTTGACCGTCATGATATTGGCATACGCATCAGTGATGCGGCCCGTCATTAACGCGCGAGCATCGGCCTGTACAATCGCTGTTTGTTTAAGTTTGGGAATAAAATACCACATCGCCAGCCATACCAAGACAAACCACACAATAAATGGAATCAATAATAAGCTGTCTAAATTAAATAAAATAATGCCAGAAGTAATAAAGTAAACGGCGACGTACATAAACATGTCAGTGACCGTCATCACGGTATCGCGCACCGCCAACGCCGTTTGCATCACTTTAGCAGAGACGCGACCTGAGAACTCGTCTTGATAAAACTGCATCGATTGCCCAAGCATACGCTGATGAAAACGCCAGCGCATCTGCATCGGGAAGACGCCTTGCAAGGTTTGGAAATGAATAAATGACGATAGGGCAATCCAAAGCGGACTTAAAATCATCACGGCCAGTATCAAAAGCAGCATATCGCCTTTTTCTGCCCACAGATTTTGCGGCGTATAAACGCCAAGCCAATCGACGATATTGCCAATCCACGCAAATAGCATGGCCTCGTAGATACCGATGCCAGCGGACAAAATCATAAATAGCAATAACCAACCGCGTAACCCTTTGGTACATGCCCACATAAATTTGAGCATACCTTCACGCGGCGAGGGCAGCGGCATAGGCGTCTCAGGAAAGGCGGGCAGACGAGTTTCAAAAAATCGAAATAGAGCATTCATAGGCAGTCAGGGAGCATTCATAGCAGTACGCCAAGATAAACGCCATCAAGCGCTATCGTGAATCGTTACTTTTGTTATTAGGATTGCTGGTTATTTTAACAAAGTTCGTCCTCATGCTTGCATGCTAATTGTAAGCTGAACAATCAAGCGCACAATAATTAGATTGCTGCAGATGAAATATTTTGTTACATTCCATTATTTCTTTTAGTTTATTGCTTTCCTTTATTTATACGTTTTAGTAAACGAGAAATCAGCTAATGAATAAGTATTTTTTACTCATATAAAAATAATAAACGCGCAAAGTTGCGACTTAACAAGGATAAAGTTGATGATGTATTTAACGATAGCGGTGCTCTGTAGCGTCGCTGTTTCCGTACTTTTAAAAATATTACGCCAAAAAAATATCGATATTCGCCAAACCATCGTGGCGGGATATCCCGTGGCATTTCTATTAACTTGGCTGTTATTAAAACCAGATGTTAGTAGTATCGGCGCACTTGGCAATGCGTGGGGTATCATTATTGCGCTTGGTATCTTGTTGCCAGCAGTGTTTATTATCCTTGGGCGGGCGATTGAATCGGTCGGGATGGTCGCAACCGATGCCGCCCAGCGTTTATCGCTTATCATTCCTATCGTTGCTGCTTTTTTATTGTTTGGTGAAGTATTAACGGGTACGCGCATATTTGGTCTGTTGTTAGGGTTTTTGGCGCTTGGTGCTTTGGTTTATCGTCCGCAGCATGGGCTTATAAATAGCCAAGCAAAGCAGACGCCACTCTGGTTGTTTGGCGTTTGGCTAGGCTATGGCGTGATTGATATTTTATTCAAACAAGTTGCCAAACAAGGCGCGGCGTTTCCTTTAACCTTATTTGTGACCTTTGGGCTGGCAGGTTTGCTGCTGCTCGTTTACCTGCTTAGCACTCGCGTGCGCTGGCAGAGCAATGCCCTTAGCGCAGGATTATTACTTGGCGCGCTCAATATGGGCAATATATATGCTTATGTGCGCGCCCATCAAGTCTTGTCTGAGTCGCCAAGTATCGTCTTTACAGGTATGAACGTAGGCGTGATTGCAGTAGCAACTTTAATTGGAGTAGGCGTATTTAAAGAGCGCCTTAATCATATCAATATCGTCGGTTTATTATTGGCGATTGGCTGTGTAGCGGTATTGTTTTTGCTTTAATCTCGCCACTGTGAAATAGGCAAAATTTTAACTTATCAACAATAGGCAGGTGGCATGTCCTATGATAAGGTAATTGACAGTCAGGCTCACACGGTTGAGGGCTGATTGACTTATTATAATAACGTTTGACCCTTATTAATTAGGATAGGATACCCATTCAATGGAATACGAAAAACAACTACAGCATATAAAAAATGGCTCAGGATTTATCGCCGCGCTTGACCAAAGTGGTGGCAGCACGCCAAAAGCATTAGAGAACTATGGCGTCAGCGGCGATGCTTATGACAATGACGAGGCGATGTTTGATTTGGTGCATGAAATGCGCGCGCGTATCATGACTTGTGATGCCTTTGATAATGAGCGTGTGCTCGGCGCGATTTTATTTGAAGATACCATGGAGCGCGAGGTTAATGGCAAACCGACCGCCAATTACCTATGGGAAGATAAAAATATCGTACCGTTTTTAAAGGTAGATAAGGGTTTGGCTGAACACATGAACGGCGTACAGGTCATGCGTCCGATGCCCAATCTAGATTTGTTGTTGGATAAGGCAAAAAATTATCCGGTATTTGGTACCAAGATGCGCTCAGTCATTTATGAGCCAAGTGTCGATGGTATCGAGCTTGTCGTTCAGCAGCAGTTTGATGTCGCAAAGCAAATTCTCTCTAAAGGTTTTATGCCAATCGTTGAGCCAGAAGTAGATATCAACAGTAGCAAAAAACATGACTGTGAAATCATCCTCAAAACTAGTATTTTGCACAATCTTGAATTTTTAGACGATGATCATCAAGTGATGCTAAAACTGACTTTGCCTGAAGAAAACGGATTTTATCAAGAGCTGATTGATCATCCAAAAGTGCTAAAAGTAGTGGCGCTATCTGGTGGTTATAGTCGTCATGACGCCTGTGAAAAATTGAAGCAAAATCCCGGTATGATTGCGAGCTTCTCGCGTGCTTTTACCGAAGGCTTAAGTAAGCAACAAGACGACGCAGAGTTTGCTGATACGATTAATACTTCTATTAAAGAGATTTACGAAGCATCAAAGATTTAATCTACTATAAAGATAAAACAGTTTGCAATAAAAAGCGCTACTTATGAGTAGCGCTTTTTTGTGAATTAAGGATTAACGTTAATCGCTTAAACCTCTTTATACAACTGGCGACCCTCGGCATGATATTTTTCGGTCATCTTTGCCATACCTTGCGCAATCTCAGTTGCACTCATGACGTCTGCGCTTAGATTTTCTTTTGCATCTAAACCTTTAGCATACTCGCGCACGTTTTGAGTGATTTTCATCGAGCAAAACTTCGGTCCGCACATCGAGCAAAAGTGCGCAGACTTGTGGGCGTCTTTTGGCAGTGTTTCGTCATGATATTCACGGGCGGTATCAGGGTCGAGCGCCAGATTAAACTGATCATCCCAGCGGAACTCAAAACGGGCTTTGGACAAGGCATTGTCACGTGCTTGTGCGCCCGGATGGCCTTTGGCAAGGTCGGCAGCATGAGCGGCGATTTTATAAGTGATGATGCCGTCCTTGACGTCTTTTTTATTGGGCAAACCGAGATGCTCCTTTGGCGTCACATAACAGAGCATCGCTGTGCCAAACCAGCCAATCATTGCCGCCCCAATCGCACTGGTGATATGGTCATAACCAGGCGCAATATCAGTGGTTAATGGCCCTAAAGTATAAAAAGGCGCGTCGCTACATAGCTCAAGCTGCAAGTCCATATTTTCTTTAATACGGTTCATCGCCACGTGTCCAGGGCCTTCAATCATCACCTGTACATCATGCTTCCATGCGACTTGCGTCAACTCACCTAGGGTACGTAGCTCACCAAATTGTGCTTCGTCATTGGCATCTTGCAAACAGCCCGGACGTAAGCCATCGCCTAAGCTAAATGCCACATCATACTGCTTCATAATCTCGCAGATATCTTCAAAATGCGTGTATAAAAAGCTCTCTTTATGATGGGCCAAACACCACTGCGCCATGATAGAGCCGCCACGCGAGACGATGCCCGTCAAGCGATTGGCGGTTAGCGGTACATAACGTAGCAGTACGCCAGCGTGAATGGTAAAGTAATCAACGCCTTGCTCGGCTTGCTCAATCAAGGTATCGCGGAATATCTCCCACGTTAAGTCTTCGGCAACGCCATCGACTTTCTCTAAGGCTTGATAAATCGGCACCGTACCAATTGGCACTGGTGAGTTACGAATCAACCATTCACGGGTTTCATGGATATGATTGCCGGTCGATAAATCCATAATGGTATCGGCGCCCCAGCGCGTTGCCCAGGTCATTTTTGATACTTCTTCATCGATAGATGAGCCGAGCGCTGAATTGCCGATATTGGCGTTAATTTTCACTAAAAAATTACGCCCGATAATCATCGGCTCAGATTCAGGGTGATTGATATTATTGGGGATAATGGCGCGGCCTGCGGCAACTTCGCTGCGGACAAACTCAGGGGTGATGATTTTTGGCGTATTGGCACCAAAGCTTTCGCCATCGTGTTGGCGCATATCGGTCAGTTCGTGCTGCTTTTGCGTCTCACGAATGGCGATATATTCCATTTCAGGCGTGATAATACCGCGACGCGCGTAATGCATTTGCGTGACGTTCTTTCCTACTAAGGCGCGACGTGGTCTATCAATATGCGCAAATCTTAAGTTAGCAGTACTGATATCACGGGCGCGCGCTTGTCCGTATGAGCTAGATAAGCCGCTTAATTGCTCGGTATCGCCGCGCTCAGCTATCCAGCCTTCACGCAATTTGGGCAAACCACGGGTCAAATCAATCTCGACATTGGGATCGGTATAAACGCCTGAGGTATCATAGACGTAAAACGGTGGGTTTTGTTCCCATTCGGACTCGCTTGCCCCTTGTATGGGGGTAGGGTCAAGGGTGATCTCGCGCATCGGTACTTGAATGTCAGGACGTGAGCCCTCGATATAGACTTTTTTAGAAGCGGGTAAGATGCGGTGTAAGTCGCGGGCGTCTTCTTCAAACCGCGCATCATTGGCGGTACGGTGAGCAGGCGTTTTGAGGGCGTCGGCTTTTTTGTCAGAAGTTTTGACAATAGGAGTTGAAGTATTCTGTGTGAGGTTCATATGCTGTCCTAGCGTGTTGGTTTTTTGAATAAAAGCAACACCGCCAGTAGCTGCGGGGCAAGACGATGCAAGATAGACAAATTCAATCATCAAACACGTGCACTATTATTAAATTCAACTTTCATTGAAAATTAATCTAATGCCATGTTAAATGATTGGTAGGCGCCGCTTTTTATTGCTTGCCTCATGGCCGCGTAAAAACGCTAGCATATGAAGTATGAGCAATAATAAAAAGGCATTTCTGCGCGCCCTTTGTATATAAAACATAGTCTTAAGACTTCCCTGCGTCGGTACTAACCGCATCAGGTTCGGCGGGTGATCTCTCAGCGAATGTATGACAACCTTATAAACTAAGCTTGTCATACACCGCACCCCGAGTCTGTCAGTGTTGTAAATCAGTCTCATACTAACAAATTATAGGGATGATGCCCAGTCATTTGCCGTTTGTTAGTATAGAGGCAATCTTGCTGTTATTAATGTAATCACTGTCTTTTAATCAATGACAGTCTTTTTAATTAATAAAAATCACCGTGCGTATTATTTTTCTGGTGTCCAACCCTGCGCGCGTTCATAGTCTTCATTGTCCAAAAACTTCTCGCGTTGCTCGGTTAAGAACTTTTTGGCTTCAGGGTCCATCATGCTGAGATGGTTTTCGTTAATCAGCATGGTTTGCTGTTCAAGCCATTCTTTCCAAGCTTTGTCAGAGACGGTTTCTTGTAGCTCTTGACCTTTTTTATTAGGAAATGGCGGATGCGGCATTTTTGGCAATTCTTGCTTATATTTGCGGCAAAAAACGGTATTGGCTTGTGGATTAAAAGTCTCAGTCATCAGGCAATCCTCATTAATTAGGGGTATTAAATTATCGTGTCGAATATTGATATTCATCTATCATAACGCGCTTGCACGATTTAGCAAAGCGTATCAGGTGTAGAGAAAGTAACATCAAATCTATCTAATTCTGGCAAAATCAGGCATGGCAAAAAAACACCCGCACAATGGCGGGTGTTAGAGAAAAGCGCTGGTTTTAAAGCACAGTTTTATTGCTAGCTTCAACTTTAAAAAAATCTTTTACGCAAACGCTTTTAGGCGCGCGCGTCCATTAACCACTGCCTGTTTGACTTGATTTGGCGCGGTACCGCCTAAATGGTCACGAGCGGCCAATGAGCCTTCTAGCGTTAGATAGTCGAAAACATCAGCGCCAATAGCAGCGCTAAACTGCTGTAACTGCGCCAATGACAAATCGCTCAAATCAACACCTTCGCGAATACCCAAAGCAACGGCATTGCCGACCACTTCATGGGCATCACGGAAAGCAACACCGCGGCGAACCAAATAATCTGCCAAATCGGTCGCAGTTGCATAGCCTTTCAGGGTGGCAGCGCGCATGTTTTCCTTATTCGGAGTAATATTCGGTAGCATATCGGCAAAGGCGAGTAGCGAACCCGTCAAAGTATCGACGCAATCAAATAGCGGCTCTTTATCTTCTTGGTTGTCTTTATTATAGGCAAGCGGCTGACTTTTCATCAGGCTAAGCAGCGTCATTAGTTGGCCGAACACACGCGCCGCTTTACCGCGTACTAACTCTGGCACGTCAGGGTTTTTCTTTTGTGGCATGATAGATGAGCCAGTACAAAAGCGATCTGGTATCTGCACAAAGTTAAATTGCGCTGACATCCATAGGATAATCTCTTCGCTCATACGCGACATATGCATCATTAAGATAGAAGCCGCCGAGGTAAACTCAATGGCAAAATCACGGTCTGAGACGGCATCGAGCGAGTTTTGGCAAATACCGTCAAAACCTAACAATTTGGCTGTGATGGTGCGATCAATCGGAAAGGTCGTGCCAGCAAGGGCAGCGCTACCAAGCGGCATCTGATTGATACGGCGACGGGCATCGACCAGACGCTCGGTATCGCGGTAGAGCATCTCAAACCATGCCATCACGTGATGACCAAAGCTCACAGGTTGTGCAGTTTGCAAATGGGTAAAACCCGGCATGATGGTATCGGTATGCTGCTCAGCTAAATCTAGTAAACCGCTTTGCAAACGTACCAGTAGCGCGATGATATTGTCGGTTTCTTCACGTAACCATAGACGAATATCGGTCGCAACCTGATCGTTACGGCTACGGCCAGTATGTAGTTTCTTACCAACCGCACCGACGATATCCGTCAAGCGCGATTCGACATTCATGTGCACGTCTTCAAGCGCAATTGACCAGTTAAACTCACCGGCTTCAATCTCGCGCAGCACTTGCTGTAAACCATCGATAATGGTCGCAACCTCATCAGCACTTAAAATGCCGCATTCTTTCAGCATGGTTGCATGGGCGATTGAGCCTTGGATATCGTGACGAGCAAAGCGTTGGTCAAAGCCGACGGATGCGGTAAAGGCGGCGACAAAACTGTCCGTCGCTTCACTAAAGCGCCCGCCCCACATCTGCTGACCTTGACCACTTGTAGCGCTTTGCGGCGCAGGAGTGTTGGTTATAGAAGCATCTATGCTAGAATCAGGAGTAGATGAATTTTTATTTGAATTAGGATTAATACTATTTGAAGAGTTGGCGTTCATATCGGTACAAGACAAGTCAAGAGAATAAGAACTCAAGTATAGCAAATGATGAGGTTGCCTTACTAGCGGAGCGCTTAGAGTTTTTTATGCCTAAGCTCATGGAGGTGATGAAGCCTTGGCAATGGCTGCTGGCGATCTTTTTTTGGTCGCTATTTGTGGCAATCGTCGATCGGCATAGCGTGGTCAATGAAACGCAGTTTATTATCAAGTTTATGGCAAGATTCATTCAAACCAGCTTGGCCTTGATACCATCTTTTTATCTCACCGATTATTTACGTCCAGTTTTTAAAGGCTTACGCGTAACGACCGTCAGTATGTATGTTTTACTCATTTTGACCACTGCCACGGCGGTGACAGTCGCGTTGGCCTTGCTAATTATGATAAACGCTGGCTGGTTTAACTATAACTTGGCGGACTTTATCTCAATTATTGTGTTTAATACGGTGATTGCCGCCGGATTTACCGTTGCCGCCTTGTTGTTTTTTTTGCGCCGTTATCGTGAGCTAAATGCACTAAAGCATTCATTTGAGCAAAAATTGAGCGCCCAAAATGATGTGTTAAAAGCTCGCCTAGCACCGCATTTCTTTTTTAATACCATCAATACTTTGATGTCGCTGATTGAGTCTGAGCCGCAGCGCGCCGCTATTTTATTACAGCACGTCTCAGCGCTATTTCGTGCCAGTTTTAATGGCGCGCGTGAGATCAGCTTTGAAGAAGAGATTGCCCTGTGTGAGCATTATTTGGCTATTGAATCCATCCGCTTGGCAGATAAATTGGTAGTAAACTGGCAATTGCCAAAAGAAGACGTCATGTATGACATGGTGATTACCGCTTTAACCTTACAAAGCGTGATTGAAAAAATGTTGGTGAACGTCATTAGGATGACCACTGAAACCATTTATATTGATATAAAAGTCACTTGGTTACAGCATCGGGTCGACATTACCATTAGCGTGCAGCTGCCGAAAAAAACCTTGTTGATTAACCATGACTTACGCCAGCATATGGATTTTTATATTCAGGCAGAGCGCCTGCGCGCCTATTTTGGTCAAAGTGCCGACATCCAAAGCAGCATCATGAATAAACAAATTCTTACTAATATTAGCTATCCGCTGCAAGATGTCAGTTTATAATCCTTTCTTTCTTCCTTTTTAAAACGTTTTCCCTAAAAATCTATTCTCTAAATTGTAAGCGTCAGTCATTTATTACAAAGCATTTATCGTGGCATATTTATTGCACCGTCTAAGCTGTTATGTACCGCTAAAGCATTTAAACGGCAAAGTTAAATTCGTGGCTTGCACAAGTGTGGCGGTTGGTTTATAACTTAAGTAGGGAGTTGCATTCTTACTAAGGGATGAGTGTTAAAGATTGATAGGTTATTAATACTTTAAAAGATTTATAAGTAGGCACTTATAAAGGAGTTTGGATGCGGATTGTTGTTTGTGATGATGAGCCCTTAGCTCGCGAGCGTTTGGTTAGAATAGTCAAAGAGTCAGGTCATGAGGTGGTTGCCCAAGCTAAAACCGGCATAGAGGCCATTATCGCCGTAAAATCTGAGCAACCAGACATTATATTGCTCGACATTCGCATGCCAGAGATGGATGGCGTCGAGTGCGCGCAAGAGCTTGCAACGTTAAACCATCCACCTGCCATTATCTTTGTCACGGCGTATGACCATTATGCTATCGCGGCGCTCAAAGCCAACGCCATCGGTTATCTGTTAAAACCTGCTAATAAAGATGAATTACTCGAGGCGCTAAAAAAAGCCACCAATCTCAATGCCGCGCAATTAAACGAGATTCGAAAACTTGAGAATCCAACTGCGCGCCCAGTGCGCGAACATATCGTCGCGCGTACCCACCGCGGCGTAGAGCTGATTGAACTCAAAGACATCTATTATTTTACCGCCGATCAAAAATACGTCAAAGTACGCCATAAAGAAGGCGTTGTCCTCATTGACGACACCCTAAAAGAGCTTGAGCAAGAATTTGAAGACAGGCTTTTTCGTGTGCATCGTAACGCGATTATCAATATCAAATATCTAGATTTTTTAGAAGCCTTGGATGCAGGACAGTTTCAACTGCACTTTAAAGGGATTGATGAGACGCTAGCAGTCAGTCGTCGCCATCTACCGGCACTCCGTGAAAAGATTCAAAGCATGTAGTGATAAGGGCTTCATGCTGTTGACATAATCATGCCATATCATCAAACCCTTATTTATGCTTAAATAGGGGTATTTTTTTGTAGCACTCAGTTTAAAGACATTTAACGTTTATATTGAATACTATAGTGAGAGAAAAGTAATATCAATGCATCACGCACTGCTGATATCAATTTTTCTTGCTTGCTGTGCCTGCGCAGACAGAGGCTACGAAAAATTGATATCAGCAATACCGTAGCGTTTTTAGGGTATTTTGACTATACATTCGCATTATTGTAAAGATAATGAATCCTTTGTTGTTGAGCGACCGTTGTCGAGCGATTGTCGTTAAGTAACTGTTATTCAGCAACGCGATTTTATATCGAATCTATTGAGGCCTTTTATGAGCACCATGCAGCAACCTGCTTTGACTACCTTAAATATCGCCACCCGCCAAAGTCCATTGGCATTATGGCAAGCGGAGCACATTCGTGACCGCCTACTGGCGCTGTATCCTGAGCTGACCATTAACCTGCTAAAAATTGTTACCAAAGGCGATAAAATTTTGGATACGCCGCTGGCAAAAATTGGTGGTAAGGGTTTGTTTGTTAAAGAGCTCGAGCAGGCGTTATATGATAAACAGGCAGATATCGCGGTACATTCTCTAAAGGACGTGCCGATGGAGTTGCCAGAAGGCTTGACGCTTGGTGTTTATTGTAAACGCGCTTCGCCAACCGATGCCTTTGTATCGAATACTTATCATAATATCGATGAGTTGCCGCAAGGCGCGGTGGTTGGCACCGCAAGTTTGCGTCGTCAATGTCAAATCAAAGCCTATCGTCCCGATTTACAAATCAAGACCCTGCGCGGCAACGTTGGTACGCGTTTAGGTAAGCTTGATGCCGGCGAGTATGACGCTATTATTTTGGCAACCAGTGGTTTACAGCGTATCAAGCATGACGAGCGCATTCGTAGTGAGTTGGATATTGATATTTGCTTGCCCGCGGTTGGACAAGGTGCGCTAGCGATTGAATGCCGCGAAGGCGATGACGAGGTTCTAAAATTACTAGCGCCGTTAAATGATGATAAAGCTCGTATCCGCCTCATCGCTGAGCGCGCGCTAAACCGTCATTTACAAGGTGGCTGCCAAGTACCGATTGCGGCTTATGCAGTCTTACAAATGGCTGATGCAGACGACAATAGCAGTAGCAAAAACGATAGCCAAAACGGTAATAATGATGCCGGTGATAGCTTATGGCTACGCGGTCGCGTCGGTCAAGAAGACGGTAGCGAGCTGCTCAAAGCTGATAAACGTCTGACCTTAACGGGCAGCCAAGCTGAGCAAGAAGCGCAAGCCAACCAGCTAGGTATTGAAGTTGCTGAAATGCTACTAGCCATCGGTGCTGGTGATATTTTATCCGCCATTTATAATCCTAAATAGCATCTATATTTAATAATGTTTAACTATTATTGTCATCTCAATCATAGCGCTATCTTTATTCAGATGGCTCTATGATTCAGCGTCCTTTTTTCCTAAGCCTTTTGTCACGGTATGTTTATGTCTTGGTCATCACCGAATTCTACTGATTCAAATCAACCTATTGATAAGCCAGTATTGCTGCCGCAGGTTGTCATCAATACGCGCCCAGTTGAGCGTGCGGCGCCGCTGACCGAGCATTTACAAGCGGCAGGGATGTCAGTGATTGATATGCCGATGTTGACCTTAGAGGCGCGGCCAACTACCGAGCAAGATATGGGGTTGATGCGCCAATGGTTTGCAGGTGACTATCAAGCACTCGTTATCGTTAGCCCGACTGCCGCAGCTTCAGGGCTGTCTATTTGGCAAGCACTTGAGCAAGAATGCCACGTTCAAAAATCTAGCGAAAATGCTAGTCAGCAAAAAGAGACGGGGTTTACAGGTTTAGAAGCGCCAAGCCATCTGATAGCGGTTGGGGAAGCGACTGCGGCAGTGTTAAATGATGCAAAGTTGGCTGCATCAAGCTATCAAGTATTGCAGCCGTTAATTGCCAATAACGAAGGTATGCTAGCCATGCCTGAAATTGACAGCCTTCAAGCTGGCGATAAGCTCTTGGTATGGCGCGGGCTTGGTGGGCGGCGTTTATTGGTCAATACCTTACAGGCGCGCGGTGTCCATATCGATAGCATCGCTTGGTATGAGCGCAAAATGCCCAATGATGCTATGGCGCAGTATAAAGAATGGTACGCCCAGTATCTTAGCCAAAAGTCTGAGCAGCCCAGACCCATCGTGATTGTCAGTAGTAGCACAGCGTTTGAGCATTGGCAAGCGATTGTTACAGAGGTGGCAGCGCAAAAAGCCAATGCAGAAAAATCAAACCGTGCGCCGCTGCAACTCAACGATTTTGCTTATGTCGTACTGGGTGAGCGCTTAGCCAATATGGTTGCTAGTCAGGATTTAAGTTATTGGCGCGTGGAAGATTTGGCGCCCGAAACCATTGCTGCGGCAATCCATACACCGCTAGTTGGTTGCAGTTAAAAAACACTTCCTTTTCTCAAGCCATTTATTTTATATTTGCTTAAAAAATTATTCACCAACGGTGCTGCCTTATGTCCATGAATTCTGACTCGTTAGCTAAGGAACCTTCTGCTATTCAGCAGCGCCGGCAAGCAAATATGTTTTTGGTGCGTTTACAATGGCTGGTCATATTATTGCTTATTGCTGCTTTGCTGTGGTTGTTTATCAGTCAGCAGCGCTTTGAGCGCAGTATAAATGAGCGCTTGCAAAGTAATGAGCAAGTCGTCAGCCGCCTAAATGAGATGGACGATCGCATCTTTGCGATGAGTCAGCAGACGCTGCCAGAGCCGCGCGTCGCTGCTACTAGCCAAGCCCAAAACCAGCTTGATTTGTTGCGCATTCAGATACAGGCGGCCGATAGATTATTGGCGGATAATAATGAGAGTGCGGCGATTGAGTTGTTGCGCGGTCTGCATTGGCAACTGTCTCAAAGCAGTAATGAGGTTGCCCCTGCGCTTACCGTGGTAATCAAGCAAAGTTTGATGAAAGACATTGAACGTTTGCAAGCAAGAAGCTCGCAGCCGAGTCCTTGGCAGCTACAAAACTTAGCCATTCAAAATATCCAAGCGTTTTTGCATAGTTATCAGCGTCCTGCTCGTGCAACTGACGCGTCTAATACTAGCGCTAACGATGTCGGCGTCACCCGCAAAGAACTTATCATTCATGAAGTGATTATGACTTTAAACCTTGCCAGTCAAGCAAGCAATATGCGTGAAAAAGATCAGCTGATTGGCTATCTGCGTCAAGCGCGTAAACAGCTACAAACTCTAGTAGATACGTCTGCGTCAAAATCCGCTACCGATAATAAAAACGCTCAAACAACGAGCAACGCAACTTCTAAAGATAAAGATCAAACCAAATCTGCCCCTCATAATATCGCAGAAGTTGTTGACTGGTTAGATCGACTGATTGCCACGGCGCCACAGCCAACGCCATTGTTGACCACGCAAATTTTAGATAAGCCTAAGCGTTAATTGTCGTTTTTGAAATTCTATAAAAAAATAAGAGAAATGCAGTGATGAGTGCTTTTGAACAACACACAAACGCAAATAATAATGGCGTAGATGATAGCCGTCCTAGCGAGCTAGCGCATTATCCAATCATTCATCAGCAGCCGATCCATTGGGGCGAAATGGATGCCTTTAATCATCTAAATAACGTGGTCTATTATCGTTATGCGGAGTCAGCACGGATTGGCTATCTGCAAGCGCTAGGTATGTTTGATGGCAGTATGGTGACAGTATTGGCGCAATCAAGCTGTCAGTATTTACGCCCGGTGACCTATCCCGATACGTTATTATTAGGCGTGCGTTGCCAGCGCTTGGGCAATACCAGTATTGTGATGGAATATAGCTATTATAGCTGCGCTCAAGAAGCGATTGTCGCGACCGCTGATGCCGTTATCGTCCGTTTAGACAGTGATGGTAAGGATAAATTGCCGTGGAGCAATGAGGAGCGTGAGCGGTTATTGAAACTAGAGGCAAAATTTAACCATACGCCCGAATTTTAAAAAATTTAAAAACTTTGAAAAGTCGGCCAAATTATTAAGTATCAATATCAATAAAATGATACCGTTAAAAATAAAAAGGCACGCTAAATGATATTAGCGTGCCTTTTTTATGTTGCTGTGCCTTTTAATTTCTAAGCTTTATTTTTGCTTAGGCGCATGAACAAAGTCTACTACATTTAAATCAAAACCTGACAGCGCATAAAACTTCATTGGTGACGACAGTAAGCGCATATCACGTACGCCCAAATGACGTAAAATCTGTGCGCCAACCCCGATACTGCGATAAGGCTGCTGAGCGATGGTAGACATGGACTGATTTTCAGCCGCTTTATCCAATGCCTCTCCCAAGTCAATCGGCTGATGATTGCCGATCCAAACCAACACGCCGCGCTCTGAATTGTTTATTTCTTCTAAGGCTGAGCGTACGCTCCAGCCGCTACGACCAGTGGTGTCGTTTTTCGCCGCAAACAAGTCACGTAAAGGATGGAAGCCATGTACACGAACGGTACTGATACCTTCGCTGACATCACCTTTTACCAAGGCTAAATGAGTTTCGTCTGCACCAAACTCGCGGAAGCGATGCAAGGTAAAGGTACCGTATTCGGTCTCAAACGGATGGGACTCAACCTCTTCGACCGTTTGCTCATTGGCAATCCGGTAGTTAATCAAATCGGCAATCGTCCCTATTTTAAGACCATGCTCTTTGGCAAATATCTCAAGGTCATCACGGCGCGCCATTGTGCCATCGTCTTTGATGATTTCAACGATAACGGCTGCTGGCTCTAACCCTGCTAGGCGAGCCAAATCACAACCTGCTTCGGTATGACCGGCACGGTGCAGGACACCGCCATTTTGTGCCATAATCGGGAAAATATGCCCAGGCTGGACGATATCTTCTGGTTTTGCTGAAGAAGACACTGCTGCTTGAATGGTACGAGCGCGGTCAGCGGCAGAAATACCTGTGGTCACGCCTTCAGCCGCTTCAATAGAAACGGTGAAGTTGGTGCTAAATTTTGCCTCGTTGCGGTCTGACATTAGCGGCAATGCCAGCTGTTGGCAGCGCGCTTCTGATAAGGTTAAGCAAACCAAACCACGCGCGTGGGTAATCATAAAGTTGATATCATCAGGGCGTACGTGGGTCGCGGCCATAATGATATCACCTTCGTTTTCGCGATCTTCGTCATCCATCAAGATGACCATTTTGCCAGCACGAATGTCTTCGATAATCTCAGGAATCGTATTTAAACTCATAGGAAGTCTCAATATTTTATTATGTATAGATGGGTTTGATGAGAAGGTTAAATTATTATTTGTCTATTGTAGCAGCAGAGGGCATCAAGCGCTGTGATAAAGCATGGCGTGGCTTAATAATAGAATAGCCCTAAAAATAACAGCATCATGCGATAAAATTGCTGCGCTCTATCGACTTGTATATATCATTATGAGGCCATTTTAACGCTTTTCACCCTGCTGTGCTGCGTCATCTTACCAATATGTCTATTAATCGCTTAAAAATAGCGATAAGTATTATCAATGATGCAAGCAAATATGCTGTTATTCGTTACTGGCCGCTTGGCTTTTTAGCCAGTCCATAAACTGCTTGCTGTGCTGCTCGCGCTGATTGTCCGCAAATTCATAAAAACTGGTGCCGACTAAATTGTTCGGCAGATAGCTTTGCGGATAATAATGATTGGGATAATTGTGCGGATATACATAACCTTCACCATAGCCCTGATTGCGCATCAATTTGGTCACGCCATTACGCAAATGTAGCGGTACAGGCGAGGCGTCTTTTTCTGCCAAGGCCATTGCCGCATTGATGGCTTTATAAGTGCTGTTACTTTTGGCGCTGGTCGCCAGATAAACCACCACTTGCCCCAAGATAATGCGCGCTTCTGGCATGCCGATAGACTGTACGCTACGCAGTGCGGCATCGGCAAGGAGCAGGGCATTAGGATTGGCATTACCAATATCTTCACTGGCTAAAATAACCAAACGCCGTGCGATAAAATCAGCAGGCTCACCGCCAACTAGCATCCGTGCCATCCAGTATAGCGCCGCATCAGGGTCGGAGCCGCGTACAGATTTTATCATGGCCGAGATGATATCGTAATGCTGCTCGCCATCTTTATCGTAGCGTACCAGCGCCGTTTGGGCGACACGGGCGACCAATTCATCATTGATAATTAATCTCGATTCTTTAGTGTCCGCCGTTTGAATGGCAAGCTCTAATAGATTGAGCGCTTTTCTGGCATCACCGTGTGCCAATTGGCTAATCGTCTCTTGCGCTTGCAAATCAACTTTTAGGTTTTTAAGGATATTGTCTTCTAATAGCGCGCGCTGCAATACGGCGCTGATTTGCTCAGGTGTCAGCGGCTCTAAACGATACACTTGGCAACGCGATAGCAGGGCGTTATTCACACTAAACGACGGGTTTTCAGTCGTCGCCCCAATTAACGTAATATCACCTGACTCTACCGCGCCAAGTAACGCATCTTGCTGTGCTTTATTAAAACGGTGAATCTCATCGATAAATACCACCGGCGATTCAAAACTTAACGAGTCTTTTGTTTCTAGCACTTCACGTAATTGCTTCACGCCCGTATTTAATGCCGATAACGCATGAAAAGGTCGGCCAACGGCATCAGCCAATAGCATAGCGATGGTGGTCTTCCCAATGCCTGCTTCGCCATGCAAAATAATCGATGGCAGGTGCCCTTGCTCAACCAAGCGCCGTAACGGTGCGCCTGCTGATAACAGGTGCTCTTGTCCAATAATAGCGTTGAGCGTCGTTGGGCGCATACGCTGAGCAAGGGGCGTATCAGCATGAAAACTGGGTGGCATAAAAATCTCTATTATCAATTAAACGACTGTTTTTTTTGTATTGTTGTGACTATAGCTAGGCTAACGCAGATTTACGTTAATAAAAGTCAGCTAAGTGTACAGCTTATGTCTTAAAGGCTTTGTTTTAAGCAATTTCGACCTTATTAATGGTTTATCAGTGATGACCAATCATGTTATGACAAATTATCAAATATAAAACGAGCAACCAATACAAGGTAAGACATTTATGCTGTCGCTATCTGCTTTCAAGCGTTTATTTAAACGCGCTGAGTCTCTTCGTGCTAGGCCTCTTAAAGCTACCAAGCAGCGTTCACGGCAGCTGACGGCTGGGGAGATGGCACTGGCTCGCTCGGTGTTCGGCGATAGTATCCGGCTTGGGCAAGTTCAGCTAAAAACCGCATGCTGGGTACTAAAAAATTACGCTGTCAGTCCCAATGGTAATATTTATTTTCACCCGGCCGACTGGGTCATAGATTTTAGTCAGTGTTCCTTGGCTAAGCAAAGCTGGCTTATCCATGAGTTGACCCACGTTTGGCAATTGCAGCAAGGTCTTAAAGTCGTACGCGGTGCTATGATTGATCGTCGCTATGATTATGTACTTGCCGCTGGCAAACCTTTTTTCAACTATGGTATTGAGCAGCAAGCACGCATGGTACAAGATTATTTTATCAGTCGGCAGCATGGCCGCGATTGTCAGGGTTTTGAAAGCTGTATTCCATTTTTAGCGACACAAAAAATCGATAAAAGCCATGATCATAATAGAACCTGCGACGAACATAAAACTCATGAGACATTTAAAGTTTAGTCTTTCTTTTATCCTATAATATTTATATGATGACTGAACCTTTTTATAATAATAACAAGCTGCTAAACATACAGACAAAATAAAATAGCTAGTAGCCTCAGCATATAAGCGCACTGCTTTTAATAAGGATGAGAACTCGGATGTTTAAAAATTTGCTCGTAAAGCCTGATGGTGAGACTCATCATACCTATATAAATACAAGGTTGCTAAATGAAGCAATTATGCCGCCGCGTACGCGCTCCTTGCTAGCGGCCGCCATGACTGGAATTTTATTGCTAAGCGGCTGTCAGCAGCAAGCAGAAGCACCAGTAGCTGATAATAGTCAACCCAAAGAAAAAACCAGCGTAGAGGACAGTCAGCCGATGCGTAAAAGTGACTCCGCTGCTGCGCGCATAGAGCAATTTCAACCCTTGTATCTTGCGCAAGCGAAAAGTTTACAGCAGCGTCTACAAGCTGAATATGAATCGCTACAAGCGGCAGATGCCTCAGACAGTGGCAATGATTTGTTGCCAGATAATACCTCTGCTGCGTCAGTAGACAATGCTAAGCCGTCTAATACCCCTAATCCAGCTGCAAATACTAACGATTCTGAGCAAATAGCAAAATCAACTGCTACGAATTCAGCCGCTGATACGGACAATAGCAATAGTGAGTCAGACGTTAGCAATGACTCTGAAGTTGACGCTAATGCTACTACGGACGCGAATATTAATACCAGTACCGAGGTTGGCGAGCGCGATTTAACGGTGCTAAAACGTATCAGTCTTGAGCCGCGCAAACCTGTGATGTTGTCAGATGAGCAGATTATAGAAAGCTATCAACAAGCGATGGACGCGCTTTATCAACCTGTGACCACGCCGCTTAATGCAGAAGAGGTTGATACCTTGATTAACATTGCCACCTTGACGCCGCAGTTATTTGAACATGCAGAAATCGCTGGTCGACTAAGTGCAAAAAGTCCGGCGCTGGCGCGTTTGATTATTCAGCATCAGGTTTGGGAGCAAATAGAAGCCCAACAGGTCATGGATATGCAGCAAATGAAAATCGACCAACAGCAAGAGTTTGAGAGACTGATGGCAAAATTTAATGAAACCATCCAAGGTTATGATGAGCAAATTGCAAAATATGAGCAGACCTTAAAAGAATTTCAATAAAGAATAAGTAGTCATCATTTTATTGAATTTAGACCATAAAAAAATCCCGCTCAGTCGCGGGATTTTTTATGCTGCCAATAACAGCTTACTATTTGCGGTCTTCAACTTTAATGAAGTCGCGATGCGTCTCACCAGTATATAATTGACGTGGGCGACCGATTTTGAACGGAGCGCTATGCATCTCTAACCAATGGCTGATCCAACCAGAAGTACGCGCCAGTGAGAAGATGACGGTAAACATTGACGTTGGGATACCGATGGCTTTAAGTATAATGCCCGAGTAGAAATCAACGTTTGGATACAGGTTACGCTCAACGAAGTACGGGTCTTCTAAAGCGATTTTCTCAAGTGCCATAGCAAGCTCAAGCTTAGGATCATTGATACCCAATGCACCCAATACTTCGTCACAAGTTTCTTTCATGACTTGTGCGCGTGGGTCAAAGTTTTTGTAAACACGGTGACCAAAGCCCATCAGTTTTACTTCACGGCTTTTCACTTTTTCCATAAATTCAGGAACGTTTTCTACCGAACCAATCTCATCTAGCATCTCAAGGACAGCTTCGTTAGCGCCGCCATGTGATGGACCCCAAAGGGCAGCGATACCGGCAGCGATACACGCATAAGGGTTAGCACCAGTAGAGCCTGCTAGACGTACCGTAGAGGTTGAAGCGTTTTGCTCGTGGTCAGCATGCAAAGTAAAGATTTTGTCCATCGCGCGAGTAATCACGTCATTGGTTTTGTAGTCAACATCAGCAGGGGTTGCGAACATCATGTATAAGAAGTTTTCTGCGTAATTAAAATCATTACGTGGATACATGAACGGTTCGCCTTGCGAGTATTTATAACTCATCGCTGCAAGCGTTGGCATTTTAGCGATTAGACGGATAGCGGTGATTTCACGGTGTGCTTCGTTGCTGACGTCTAAGTTGTCATGATAAAACGCGGATAAAGCACCAACGACACCAACCATAATCGCCATTGGATGCGCGTCACGGCGGAAACCTTCAAAGAATTTACGTAATTGGTCATGAACACCCGTATGTTTACGAACCTTTTCATAGAAATCTGCTTTTTGCTCAGCATTTGGTAGATCACCATGAATCAGTGCATACGCCACTTCTAAGTATTCAGCATTGTTTGCTAACTGGTCGATAGGGTAGCCACGGTGTAATAACTCACCTTTACCGCCATCAATGTAAGTAATCTTAGATTCAACAGGAGCGGTTACTTTAAAACCTGGGTCATAAGACCAAAAGCCTGAATCTTGTAGAGCAGCAATATCGATAACTGGACGCCCTAAAGTACCTTCAATAATAGGAAATTCGTATTCTTTACCATTTACGCTTAATTTGGCATTGTTGTCAGCCATAAACTGCTCTCCATTGTTTTTAACTTGTTGGAATAAAATTATATCGACGCATACCCTCGCGTCTTCACTTGTTAAACGGTCAAAAAATTCTAACCCATTTAATATGCAGGCTATATTAGCAGTAATTACTGAGGTTTTGAAAAGACTTTTAGCAGTAATGTCTGTAATAGGTGTGCATTAGTCGTACTAAACGACTGTAAACTTTGTATCAAAATATGTCTATTTGGTAATTTAACCGCATGTCTGCTGTTTACTTCTAAAGTAATGATTCTCATTAACATTATAAAAATAAACACCTTATCGCAAAATAAACACTTTTACTATTTGCCTCAATGGACCATGCGATAAACAGAGTATGAGTAGCCGACAGATTGTTTGGGGTCAAAAGGTGATTCTGACACACCAATACTAATAAATTCGTCTTACCAATAGCTAGCTTTTTGTTAAATAATCACCGATAACCACTATTTAGGGGATAAATTTGTAATTATGACGCAGTCATTTTATAATTGGAGGGATTTAACTGGCACTAGCTTTGCGCAAATGGATAGGTTGCTCTGATAAAACCACTGGTAAAGCCCAGCTTTACTGAGACTTTTTGATGATATACTGTTCGGTTAATAGACCAAAACCCGACTTATCGTTTAAATATTCTTGTTAACTGTTCTATTTTTAAATAGTCAACAGTGAAGTTTGCCTTAATAAAAGATGATACTCTACAGACGATATTATGGCGTTATCTTTTTTGTTGATGCAACGTCGTAAAAATAGAATAGTTAATCGATTTATCCCACATTATGAACTCCATATAACTTCTTTATTTTGCATAAAGGGTGTGAATGATTTGTCATAAAAAGGGATTGTCACTTCAGTGAGCGATAGGGAAGTCTATAACCACTTTATAAATGGAAACTACCCAAATAGCAACTAAATAAACAGTCGCTATGGGCATAGATTTTATTTATAGAGTTTATCTGAACGTCAGATAAATAAGACTTATCGACCTTGCATATTTAGCGCAAATGAAACGACGTCAGCTAGCCCTTCCTTACTTTATTCATCTCATGTGTTGCTTGCCGCTTGTAGAATAGTATTGATAAATAGTATTCATATAATGCGTTGATAGCTGATACAGGAGTATAACCGCAAAAAGGATGCCCGCTGTGAAAAGCAACCGACCTATTAATCTGCCCTTAAGCCAAGTGATTAGCGTTAACCGCTCACCGATTGCAATTGCTTCTATCTTGCATCGTATCTCTGGCATTGTTTTATTTCTACTTATCCCAGTCATGCTGTGGTTATTACAGAATTCTTTGGCATCGCCTGAGAGTTTTGAAACCGTGTTTGACAATGTCTTTATTCGCTTTTTAGCGTGGATTTTCGTCGCCGCCATTGCTTATCACTTTGTGATGGGCGTGAAGCATTTATTTGCTGATAATGGTCAAAATGAAGAGCTGCAATCGGCGCGTATGGCGTCTGTTGTCAGCTTAGTGATTGCAGCGATTTTAATTGTCGCGTCATTTGTATGGGTGATGTTCTAATGATAAAAAATGATTCAGGAATCAAAAGCGCCACCGGTCTAACAAGCTCAGGTACCCGTGATTGGATGGTCCAACGTATCAGTGCGGTTATTCTAGCCGTTTACAGTGTGGTGTTGCTGGGCTTTTTCTTAACCCATGGCAATGTAACCTTCATTGAATGGTCTGATTTTATGACCAGTTTACCGATGCGTCTGTTCAGCTTGTTGGCTATCTTGGCATTGGCTGGTCACGCGTGGGTGGGTATGTGGACGGTATTTACCGACTATATTACCTCTGGCAAGATGGGTGAAAGCGCGCCTAAACTGCGTTTATTTTTACAAACATTGATGATTATCGCTATTTTAGTCTTCCTATTTTGGGGCATTATGATTTTTTGGGGTAACGGCTTCGGTGTTGTTGCTGTTTAACTTTTTATCATACCGGTAAATATTTATTCATCGGCTATTTATAAGCGTAGTATTAGCAGCCATATATCGATGAATAATAACGGATGAATCTAACCGCATTTATAGCCTTACTGATTTAAAAGCGTTTAGAGAATAAAATCCGTTAGTAGCCAAAATAGACAGAGCCAATCATAGCGTTGGGTATTTCTCAATTTAACTTATCACTGATACCAGTGCATTATTAAGCAGTTGCATGACAGTTAAACCGATAGTTAAATAAACAGATAAGCCCAATATAACGATAGATATGCAATTTAAGTGGTTAAAAGGTATTGATAGCAGATTTTGATGGTTGAAATTATTGTCAGTAGCGTGAGCGCAAATATTAGCCGACGTTGCCGCATGATAAGACAGAAACCAGCATAGACATCAGCCTTTTTATTTACTTCTAAGCATTAACAGGCATTAGGAAAACCGTAATGGCAACTAGACAAGATAATACCATTAGCAATATTAAAACCCTGAACTATGACGCGGTCATCGTTGGTGGCGGCGGCTCAGGTATGCGTGCTTCATTGCATTTGGCCGAAGCGGGCATGAAGGTTGCAGTCTTGACCAAAGTATTCCCAACCCGTTCACACACCGTTGCAGCGCAGGGCGGTATCGGCGCAAGTTTGGGTAACATGAGTAATGACAACTGGCACTTTCACTTTTATGATACCGTGAAAGGGTCAGATTGGTTAGGTGACCAAGACGCCATTGAGTACATGTGCCGCGAAGCGCCAAAAGTAGTATATGAGCTTGAGCACATGGGTATGCCGTTTGACCGTAACGAAGATGGCACCATTTATCAGCGTCCATTTGGCGGTCATACCTCAAACTATGGCGAAAAAGCTGTACAACGTGCTTGTGCTGCTGCTGATCGTACGGGTCACGCGCTATTGCATACGCTTTATCAGAAAAACTTGCAGCAAGGTACTGAGTTCTTTATCGAGTGGATCGCCCTTGATTTGATCAAAGACGAGGCCGGTAACATCAATGGCGTTATCGCGCTTGAGCAAGAAACTGGTACGGTAGCGGTATTCCAATCACCAATCACTGTATTAGCGACAGGCGGTGCTGGTCGTATCTTTGCGGCTTCTACCAACGCTTATATCAATACGGGTGACGGTATTGGCATGGCGGTTCGTGCAGGTATTCCATTGCAAGATATGGAATTCTGGCAGTTCCACCCAACGGGCGTTCATGGTGCCGGCGTACTATTGACCGAAGGTTGCCGCGGTGAAGGCGCTATCTTACGTAATAAAGATGGCGAAGCGTTCATGGAGCGTTATGCGCCCACCGTGAAAGACTTGGCACCACGTGACTTGGTATCACGTTCGATGGACCAAGAAATCAAAGAAGGTCGCGGCTGTGGTCCAAATGCTGACCATATCGTAATGGATATGACCCATTTGGGTGTCGACACCATCATGAAGCGTCTGCCATCAGTATTCGAAATTGGTAAAAACTTTGCCAACGTTGATATCACTAAAGAGCCAATTCCAGTTATCCCAACCATTCACTATATGATGGGCGGTATTCCGACCACGATTCATGGTCAGGTGATTGTACCGGATCTAGAAGCGGGTACCGATGAAGACGGTCTATATGCCAAAGGCAACGTCGTTAAAGGTCTTTATGCAATCGGTGAGTGTGCGTGCGTTAGTGTGCATGGTGCCAACCGCTTAGGTACCAACTCGCTACTTGATTTATTGGTTTTTGGTCGTGCTGCTGGTAAGCATATCGTTGATGAATTCCATCATGCTGACCATAACTACAAGCCACTTGATCCACACGTGCTTGATTTCACTGTACGTCGTTTGGACAAATTGCAACAATCAACTTCAGGCTACAATGCGCAAGACGTGGCTGACGAGATTCGCGCCATTATGCAAAAGCATGCCAGTGTATTCCGTACGCAGGCGATGATGGATGAAGGTGTTAAGCAAATTCTAGCGCTTGCTGATAAAATCGACCAAATCCATTTGGCTGATAAATCACAGGTCTTTAATACCGCGCGTATCGAAGCGTTTGAAGTAGCCAACTTGTATGAAGTGGCAAAAGCGACGATGATATCGGCCGCTAACCGTCACGAAAGTCGCGGCGCGCACAGTGTGTCTGACTATGATCGCCCAGAAGATGATGATTATGCACCAAACGGCCGTAACGATAATGATTGGATGAAGCATACCCTATGGTATTCTGAAGGCAATCGTATTATCTATAAGCCTGTACGTAAAGTGCCATTGACGGTCGATTATGTCGAGCCAAAAGTTCGCGTTTATTAATTCTAGCCCTTGTAGTTTTGAGCATACAGTTTTGTATATACATAGAATTAACGTTTTATCCCTTATTTAATAAAAGGTGAGCGCCAGCGATAAGCTTTTATCAGTGCTATGAAATAGTCATACTAGCGCTGATAAATAGCAGTCTTTAGACTGTACGCTTGTGAGCCCGCATCACCAATGTGTGGAGTTTAGCATTATGAGCCGAGGTACTCGCACCATCGAAATCTATCGCTACGATCCTGATGTGGACGCAGCGCCGCGCATGCAAACTTATACGATTGAGTTGTTAGATTCAGATCGTATGTTGCTTGACGTGTTATTACGCCTGAAAAAAGAAGACGAAACCCTTACTTTCCGTCGCTCGTGCCGTGAAGGCATTTGCGGTTCAGATGGCATGAATATCAATGGTAAAAATGGTCTAGCCTGTCTGATTAACATGAACACCTTGCCTGAAAAAGTAACGGTTCGTCCGTTACCAGGTTTGCCAGTGGTTCGTGATTTGGTCGTCGACATGAACCAATTTTATGAGCAATACGAAAAAGTTCATCCGTTCTTAATCAATGACCAGCCAGCGCCAGCAACCGAGCGCTTGCAGTCACCTGAACAGCGTGAAAAATTGAACGGTTTGTATGAGTGTATTTTATGTGCGTGCTGTTCAACCAGCTGCCCATCATTCTGGTGGAACCCTGATAAGTTCTTAGGTCCAGCAGCACTATTGAATGCCAACCGTTTTGTATCTGACAGCCGCGATACTGATATACGTGCTCGTCTATCACGTTTAGAAGATCCGTTCAGCTTATTCCGTTGCCGCGGTATCATGAACTGCGTGTCAGTATGTCCAAAAGGCCTAAATCCAACCAAAGCCATCGGCCATCTGCGCAATTTACTGATCGATCAAGCAGGTTAGTCTACCATTTATTGGTAATTAGCTTTATAATAGCGCTGTTAAAAAAACACCACCTCTCATTAGGTGGTGTTTTTTATTCAAGGTTATTAGCATTAAACTGTCAGGTATAAAGCTAGCATTACAAAACTGATATTTTAGAAGGTATTGTTGATGGGCAGTGGTGACTCAGTCAATGAAAGTAAGGCTGTATTAACAATACGTTGCTTGTATGTAAGAGGGCATGCTATATCGTACGCATGTCTATATAATTGATTACAACCGTATATTTTCGCGCAGATTCATTTAAAGGTAGTGATTAACCATAAATGTTTATATCGCTCAAAATCTATAGAAATGCAAAAAGTAGGCTATAAATTTAGCTAAATCTTAGCGATAGCGCCGTTATTTGTTCATATAAAAATTAACTAGTTGCGAGAAATGATAGTTGATATTCATTTCGTAAATACCTAGTATTGAACAAACAAACTATGGCGTGTTAGGCAGTCATGTTACCCTATACAGCACTATATCTTTGGCGTAATATCGCTTATATTTCTACCATAGCAAGACACTTCAGCGGAAATAGCCAATTAAAAGGCTAACTGAAGACAAAATTTTTTGAGTAAAACCATGCTATTAACAATTTGGTTATAGCTGCAAGCATTATATATAAATTAATGTTGTCAAACGAGCCACTAAAGAAAACCGACCGTTCACAAATAATTTTAATAGTAAGCGTGGTATTGCAATTATCTTTTTTATAACGACATAGCTTGGGTACGATGTTTTTAATTGACCAGAAGCGGTAACTTATAGATATGGTTAATAAAAAGATAATGTTAAGACAAGTTTTAACGGTAAAAAGCGACGATTGATGTCGCTAACCTATAACGAACAACACAATAATAAGCACGATTCCATTCATTTATCTATCAAATAGACGATTATTATGAATAGTATAACTAAAGAAACTGCGAGCCTAGATCATACTGAACTGGCTGCCGACAATGCTCAATATATCGAAGCGCTCTATGAGCAATATCTAGATGATCCTAGTAGCGTTGATAACGATTGGCAGGCGTATTTTGAACAATACAAGACGCCAAATGATGCCAAGCACAATGCTATTAAAGATCAGTTCTTGTTGCTTGCGCGCAATCAAACGGCGAACAAAGTAAATACTGACACCTCTGGCTCACAAGCTGGCGATTCAAATTGTGCTGACCCAAAACAAATGGGCGTGCAGCAGCTGATTTCAGCCTATCGCCGCCGTGGTCATCGCCGCGCTAAGCTTGACCCATTAGATTTGCATCCACGTGCAGAAGTGGAAGATTTAACCCTTGCTTATCACAATCTTTCTGAAGCCGACCTTGATACCGTATTCCCAACCAATGATTTAAATATTGGTAAAGATGAAGCGACGCTACGTGAAATCATCGAGATCATGGAGCGCGTCTACTGCCGTTATATCGGTACGGAGTATATGCACGTGACCACCAGCACCGAAAAGCGCTGGATGGAAAAATACCTAGAAACCAATCTAGGTTATATCGAGTTTGATAAAGAAAAACGTCTCTCAATCCTTGAGCGTTTAACCGCTGCTGAAGGCTTAGAAAAATATTTGGCTCGTAAATATACGGGTGTTAAGCGTTTTGGTCTAGAAGGTGGTGAGAGCTTTATTCCTGCTATCAATGAAATCATCCAACGTGCTGGCGGTTATGGCACTAAAGAGATGGTTATTGGTATGGCTCACCGTGGTCGTTTAAACTTGTTGGTTAATATCTTGGGTAAAAACCCTGCCGATTTGTTTGATGAGTTCGATGGTAAAGTGCAGCCAGAAAAAGGCTCAGGTGACGTTAAATATCACAATGGTTTTTCATCGAACGTAATGACACCGGGCGGTGAGGCACATTTGGCATTGGCGTTTAATCCATCGCATCTTGAGATTGTCGCACCAGTATTGCAAGGTTCGGTACGCGCGCGTCAAGTTCGCCGTAATGACCAACCACTACAAGATAATAAAACAGGCAACTCTGTCTTACCGATCGTTATTCATGGCGATGCGGCTTTTGCAGGCCAAGGTGTGGTACAAGAAACTTTCCAAATGTCACAAACCCGCGCTTATACCACGGGCGGTACAGTACATATTGTTATTAACAACCAAGTTGGTTTCACTACCAGCCGTCAAGAAGATGCACGCTCGACTGAGTATTGTACTGATGTTGCAAAAATGGTGCACGCGCCTATCTTGCATGTAAACGGTGACGATCCTGAATCAGTAGTTTTCGCGGCACAATTGGCATTAGATTACCGTCATGAGTTTGATAAAGACATTATCATTGACTTGTTTTGCTATCGCCGTAACGGTCATAACGAAGCCGATGAGCCATCAGCGACTCAGCCATTAATGTACGCAGTGATTAAAAAATTACCAACCACTCGCACTATCTACGCACAGCAACTGATCAAAGCCGGCGTGTTAAGCGAGAGTGAAGCTCAGCAGTACGAAGATGAATATCGTGAGTCGTTGGACCGCGGTGAATACGTTGCCAGCTCTCTAGTGAGTCAGCCTAACGAAGAGCTCTTCGTTGATTGGAAACCTTACTTAGGCCATGATTTGGTTGACGATTGGGATACCAGCGTCGATATCGAAGTGCTAAAAGGCTATGGTCGCCGTATGGCAGAAATGCCAGAAGGTTACAAGCTACAACGCCAAGTACAAAAAATGGTCGAACAGCGTCTAGCCATGCAAACAGGCGAAGAGCCACTTAACTGGGGTGCCGCTGAAACTCTAGCCTATGCATCATTGGTTGACCATGACAATGTCTTGGTACGTATTACTGGTGAAGATGTGGGCCGTGGTACCTTCTCGCATCGCCACAGTGAAATCTATAACGTCAATGACGGTAGCATGTATGTACCCCTTTCACATATCAGTGAGACGCAAGCACGCTTTGCTACTTACAACTCACTGTTATCAGAAGAAGCGGTACTAGCCTTCGAATATGGTTACGCAACGACCGTGCCGAATGCGCTAATCGTTTGGGAAGCACAGTTTGGTGACTTCGTGAACGGTGCACAAGTGGTGATTGACCAATTTATCTCAAGTGGTGAGACTAAGTGGCAGCGCGTTTGTGGTTTAACCATGTTATTACCACATGGCTTTGAAGGTCAAGGTCCTGAGCATTCATCTGCTCGCCTAGAGCGCTTCTTGCAGTTATGTGCTGAAGACAACATGCAAGTGATTACGCCAACGACCCCAGCGCAAATCTATCATGCCCTACGTCGTCAAGCGGTACGTCCGATTCGTAAGCCATTAATCGTCATGTCACCGAAGAGTTTACTACGTCATAAATTGGCAACTTCAACCCTAGAAGAGCTGGCGAACGGCAAGTTTGAGACAGTATTGCCAGAGATCGATCAGCAAAATGCCGACAACGTAACGCGTATGGTGCTGTGCGGCGGTAAAGTTTACTATGACTTATTAGAACAACGCCGTGCGCTAGGTTTAGATCATGTAGCGATTGTGCGTATCGAGCAGCTATACCCATTACCAGAAGAGCGTTTGATTGCTGAGATTGAAAAATATAGTAACTTAGCTGAGATTGTTTGGACGCAAGAAGAGCCACTTAACCAAGGCGCTTGGTACTATTTAGCGCCGCATATGTTCCGCATTGTTGTGCCGCATCCAACCAAGGCAAAAGTCATGGAGCCAGTTGCGCGTCCTGCTAGTGCGGCGCCAGCGACAGGATCTCCAAAACTACATGTTCAGCAACAGCAAGCGCTTATTGCTGGTGGTCTTGGTATTAGTGTGGATGAGCTATCTAAATAGTAGTTGGCTTAAGCAACAGATTATATAAGATACACGAATCAGGCGATAACAGTCCGTACCGCTATTACCATTAAAGTAAGACGATTGAGAATGGTATTGACTGCCTATCACGACTTAATAATAAAGAGTAATATCAATATCTAAGGAGTATATCGATGGCTGAAATTAAAGCCCCCGTTTTTCCAGAATCGGTTGCCGATGGCACCCTCGTGGAATGGCATGTCACTGAAGGTCAAGAAGTTAGCCGCGACGACTTATTGGCTGAAATTGAAACTGATAAAGTGGTATTAGAAGTGGTTGCACCTGATAACGGTGTGGTTACCAAAATCGTTAAGCAAGTTGACGATACAATTTTGTCAGACGAGCTAATCGCCGAGTTTGAAGCTGGTGCTAGCGGTAGTTCTGCTGGTGGTAGTAGCGATAGCGCGGATGAGCCTGCCGTTGACCCAGACCAACCAGCAGCGCCAGTACAGCCGAAACAAGCTACCGATGGCGGTGAGCCAGTCCAAGCCACAGATAAAAAAGACGAAGCGGATCATAAAGACCAAAGTCCTGCGGTACGAAAAGCGGCGAAAGAATCTGGCGTTGATCCTAAAAACGTCGAAGGCAGTGGCCGCGGTGGTCGTGTAACCAAAACCGACATGGCAAACCCAACGCTAAAAGCTGATAGCTCTATCAAATCTGATAGCGGTCGTCCAGTTGCTGAATCAATCGGTGAGCGTACTGAAAAACGCGTACCAATGACGCGTCTACGTAAAACAGTTGCTAACCGTCTACTGGCTGCCTCACAAGAAACAGCGATGCTAACCACGTTTAACGAAGTCAACATGAAACCGTTGATGGATATGCGTGCTAAGTATAAAGAGCAATTTGAAAAGCGCCATGGCGTACGTCTAGGCTTTATGTCATTGTTTATTAAAGCGGCGACTGAAGCACTAAAACGCTTCCCAGCGGTTAACGCTTCTCTAGACGGCGATGACATCGTTTATCACGGCTACTATGATATCGGTGTTGCCGTATCTTCAGATCGTGGTTTGGTCGTTCCTGTATTGCGTGATACCGACCGCATGAGCATGTCTGATGTTGAAGCTAAGATTCGTGAATTTGGTGGTAAAGCACAACAAGGCAAACTTGGTCTTGATGACATGACTGGCGGTACGTTCACCATTTCAAACGGCGGCGTCTTTGGTTCACTCATGTCAACGCCTATCTTGAATCCACCACAAACTGCTATCTTAGGTATGCACGCTATCAACGACCGCCCAATGGCAGTCGACGGTAAAGTTGAAATTTTACCAATGATGTACCTAGCACTATCATATGATCACCGTATGATTGACGGCAAAGAAGCGGTACAGTTCTTAGTTACTATCAAAGAGTTGGTCGAAGATCCAACCATGCTACTCCTAGACCTGTAAGCTTTTAAGCTTGTATCGGTAACCACTGATACAAGCTTTTTCACTTTGGACGAGGTGATTGTGGTTTATTGTCAAATAAATGCGACTCTTTTTGCGGTGTATTAACGACAGAATAAAAGTGTCATTTATCCATCAATAGGCTAACCAATCATTTAATCCTCATAAAATTAGAAAAAATTTAGAAATAAATTAGAACCAAATTAAAAATAGGAACGTACTATGAAAGACAATTATGATTTAGTCGTCATCGGCGGCGGTCCTGGTGGTTACGAAGCCGCTATTCGTGCAGGTCAATTGGGTATGAGCGTGGCTTGTATCGAAAAACGCGTGTATAAAGGTGAGCCAGCACTGGGTGGTACTTGCTTAAACGTCGGTTGTATCCCATCAAAAGCCTTACTTGATTCATCACATCGTTATGAAGCGACCAAGCATGACCTTGCTGAACATGGTATCAGCACCGGTGACGTTGCTATCGATATCGAGCAAATGATTGGCCGTAAAGAAGCTATCGTTAAGCAATTGACTGGCGGCGTAGCGGCATTGCTAAAAGGCAATGGCGTTGACTGGCTACAAGGCTGGGGCACATTAGAAGACGGGAAAGGTGCGGATAAAAAAGTTAAATTTACCGCTCTAGAAGACGAAAGTGAAACGACTATTACCGCCAAAAACGTCATTCTTGCAGCAGGTTCGGTGCCTATCGATATTCCTGTGGCAAAAACTGACGGCGACCGTATTGTTGATTCTACTGGCGCGCTTGATTTCACCGAAGTACCAAAGCGTTTAGGCGTCATTGGCGCAGGCGTCATTGGTCTTGAGCTAGGTTCAGTATGGCGCCGCTTGGGCGCAGAAGTGGTTGTCTATGAAGCGCTACCAAGCTTCCTAGCAGCGGCTGACAAAGACATTGCTAAAGAAGCGGGTAAAATGCTGAAAAAGCAAGGTCTTGATATCCGCGTTGATACCAAAGTAACCAATGCTGAAGTGAAAGGCGATCAAGTTGTCGTGACCAGCGAAGCAAAAGGTGAAGCCTCGGATGAAAGCTTTGATAAACTGATTGTTTGTGTTGGTCGCCGTGCCTACTCTGAAAAACTATTGGGCGCAGACAGTGGTATCACGTTGACTGAGCGCGGTCTTATCGATGTCGATGACCAGTGTAAAACCAACCTTGACGGCGTTTATGCAATCGGTGACTTGGTTCGTGGTCCTATGCTTGCGCATAAAGCGATGGAAGAAGGCATGATGGCGGTTGAGCGCATTCATGGTGAAAAAGCACAAGTTAACTATGACACCATTATCAACGTCATTTATACCCATCCAGAAATTGCATGGGTTGGTTTGACCGAACAAGAAGCGACTGAAGCGGGTTATGAAGTCAAAACTGGTTCATTTAACCTAGCAGCGAACGGCCGTGCGCTTGCACAAAGTGAAGCACAAGGCTCTATCAAAGTTGTTGCTGATGCTAAAACAGATCGTTTGTTAGGTATGCATGCCATTTCTGCTGGTGCGGGCGATATTGTCCATCAAGGTATGATTGCGATGGAATTTGTGTCTAGTATCGAAGATTTGCAGTTGATGACATTTGCGCATCCAACCATTTCTGAAGCGGTTCATGAAGCCGCTTTATCAGCAGATGGCCGTGCGATTCATGCCATACAGCGTAAAAAACGTAAGTAGTTTTTGAGATTAAATTGCTTAAGATTAACTTGCTTAAAATGAAAAGCATTTGAGTAAATATCAAGTTTAACCGGATGGTGAGGCCGCTATTACTATTATGATAACGGTCACCGCCATCATAAGTGTGGCAGCGTTATTCTGCCTTGCACTTGTTTTCACTTTTTATTAATTGTAAAAAATAAAGGATACAATCAATGAATTTACATGAGTATCAAGCAAAAGAGCTATTAAAAAGCTACGGTTTGCCCATTCAAGAAGGCATCATCGCCCATAATGGCGACGAAGCTGCTGCTGCTTTTGATAAGACGCCTACTGATATTGCGGTTATTAAAGCGCAGGTTCATGCTGGTGGCCGTGGTAAAGCGGGCGGTGTGAAGCTCGTTAAAACTCGCGAAGAAGCAAAGCAAGTTGCTGAAGAGCTTATCGGTACCAATCTGGTTACATTCCAGACTGACGCAGAAGGCCAACCAGTTAACTTCGTATTGGTTGCAGAAGATATGTACCCAGTACAAACTGAGCTATATCTTGGTGCAGTTGTAGACCGTTCTACGCGTCGCGTCACTTTTATGGCATCAACCGAAGGCGGCGTTGATATCGAAGAAGTCGCAAGCGAAACTCCAGAAAAAATCTTTAAAGTAAGCGTTGATCCATTAGTTGGTTTAATGCCTTACCAAGCACGTGAAGTGGCATTTAAACTGGGTCTTGAAGGCAAGCAAATCAACCAGTTTGTAAAATTGATGAGCGGCGCTTATCAAGCATTCGTTGACAATGATTTTGCATTATTAGAAATCAATCCATTAGCGGTTCGCGAAAATGGCGAAATCGTTTGTGTTGATGGCAAAATCGGTATTGACTCAAACGCTTTATATCGCCTGCCTAAAATTGCAGCACTACAAGATAAAACGCAAGAAAACGAGCGCGAGCTTAAAGCCGCTGAATTTGACCTAAACTATGTTGCCCTAGAAGGTAACATCGGTTGTATGGTAAACGGTGCTGGTCTTGCGATGGCGACCATGGACATCATCAAATTGTACGGCGGCAAACCTGCTAACTTCTTGGACGTTGGCGGCGGTGCAACCAAAGATCGCGTTGTTGAAGCGTTCAAAATCATTCTAGAAGACAGCAGTGTTGAAGGCGTTCTCATCAACATCTTTGGCGGTATCGTACGTTGTGACATGATTGCCGAAGCGATTATCGAAGCAGTTAAAGAAGTGAACGTAAAAGTGCCTGTCGTTGTCCGTCTAGAAGGTAATAACGCTGAAAAAGGTGCTGAGCTACTAGAGCAATCTGATGTGAAAATCATTTCAGCTCAAGGCCTAGCAGATGCGGCGCAAAAAATTGTCGATGCGGTTAAAGCATAAGCCTTTAATATAAGTCGTGCGGTTAAGCGCTGTTTTATTCATAACTCGCTTAACCAGACGCTTAAGCATTATAGTCACAGCGTGATGGCAGTTTTTAGCAAAAGCATAAATCGTTAACATTTAACGATAAGTGAGCGAGAAAACTGCTATTGCAAGACAACCGAATAAGGAAAAAATAATGAGTGTATTAATTGATAAAAATACCAAAGTATTGGTACAAGGTTTTACTGGTAAGAACGGTACATTCCACTCTGAACAAGCAATTGAGTACGGCACTAAAGTAGTTGGCGGCGTAACCCCAGGTAAAGGCGGTCAAACGCACCTAGGTTTGCCAGTCTTTAACACCATGGCAGAAGCCATGGAAGCGACCCAAGCTGACGCTTCAGTTATCTACGTACCAGCTCCATTTGTATTAGATTCTATCGTTGAAGCAGTCGATGCGGGCGTAAAATTGATCGTCGTAATCACTGAAGGTGTACCGACTATCGATATGCTAAAAGCCAAGCGTTATATCGAAGAAGCAGGCGATGTACGTATGGTTGGTCCAAACTGCCCAGGCGTTATCACTCCAGGTCAGTGCAAAATCGGTATCATGCCAGGTCATATCCATTTGCCAGGTAAAGTGGGTATCATTTCACGCTCTGGTACCTTGACTTATGAAGCGGTTGCCCAGACCACTAAGCTTGGCTTTGGTCAGTCTACTTGTATCGGTATCGGCGGTGACCCTATCCCAGGTATGAACCAAATCGATGCGCTAAAACTGTTCCAAGACGATCCACAAACCGAAGCCATCGTATTAATCGGTGAGATTGGTGGTACAGCTGAAGAAGAAGCGGCGGCTTATATCAAAGAGCACGTAACCAAGCCAGTGGTTGGTTATATTGCTGGTGTGACTGCACCTGCTGGTAAACGTATGGGCCATGCTGGCGCTATTATCTCCGGTGGTCAAGGTACTGCTGAAGAGAAATTTAAAGCCTTTGAAGACGCTGGTATTGCTTATACCCGTGATCCATCAAAAATCGGTGATAAGTTAAAAGAAGTTACCGGTTGGTAATTTAGGTATTAATAGCTAGTCTAATACCAAAACATCGTTGAAAAAAAACAAAGGCACTCCTACAATGGGGTGTCTTTTTTTATTCTAAAAATAACTTTCCTTTGATTAAAATGTAGCAATTATGAAAAATAAGATATTGGTAACCGGTGGTGCCGGATATATCGGCTCACACACTTGTATAGCTTTACACGAAGCAGGCTATGATATTGTGGTCTACGACAATTTGTCTAATAGTAGCCGCGAGGCCATTGAGCGCGTATCCAAGCTCATTGAGCAACCCATCGACTTTGTTAAAGGCGATATCCGTGATACTGATCTACTCAAACAGGTCTTTGCCGAGCATCAGTTCTTTGGTGTGATTCATTTTGCGGGACTAAAAGCCGTTGGAGAATCGGTGGCCAAGCCATTGCTGTATTATAATAATAATGTCAGTGGCACCATTGCTTTATTGGAAGTTATGAGAGAAGCAGATGTTAAGAATTTGGTTTTTTCATCTTCTGCGACCGTCTATGGAGATCCTGAATCCTTGCCCATCAATGAGGAATCAAAGCGTTCTTGCACCAATCCTTATGGTCAGAGCAAACTGATGGTCGAGCATATTTTAGAGGACTTAGCGGCAACCGATGATGGCTGGAATCTTATACCACTTAGGTACTTCAATCCTGTCGGTGCGCACCCATCTGGGCAAATTGGCGAAGATCCAAATGATATTCCTAATAATTTAATGCCTTATATTTCGCAAGTCGCCGTTGGCAAGCTTGGAAAACTTAGTATTTTTGGTAATGACTATCCTACCGTCGATGGTACGGGGGTACGCGATTTTATCCATGTCACTGATCTTGCCCATGGTCATGTAGCAGCGCTTAACTACTTACAAAAACAAGTAGGTCGAGATAAATACAGCTCAATAGGTTTTTTACCCATTAATCTAGGAACAGGTAAAGGAACGTCTGTTTTAGAATTGGTCACGGCTTTTTCTGAAGTATCGGGCCAAAATATTCCTTACCAGTTTTCTGCTCGGCGCGCAGGAGATATTGCCAGCTGCTATGCCAGCGCCGATAAAGCCAAAGATTTGCTAGGTTGGGATGCCACACTATCTATCACTGAGATGTGTGAAGATACGTGGCGTTGGCAGAGTAAAAACCCGAATGGCTATCATAGCGCTTAGCATTGTTTAAGCATGTTTCTTATTTCACACTTTTAAATACAGTCTAAAAATTATGAAAAAAATTACTCACGCTGTTATTCCTGTCGCAGGCTTTGGTACGCGTATGCTGCCGTTATCGAAATCAGTGCCAAAAGAGCTGCTACCACTTGGTAATCGTCCCGCTATTCATTATGTCGTTGAAGAAGCCATTGCTGCGGGTATCAAACATATTGTTTTGGTCGGTCATGCGCAAAAAAGCGCCATCGAAAACTACTTTGATATCAATGCTGAATTGGATAATCAATTGCGCACTAAAGGTAAAGGCGCGTTAGCTGATAGCTTAAATTGGTTACCCGAGGATGTAACGGTGTCTATGATACGCCAAGGCAAACCGCTAGGGTTGGGGCACGCGGTATTGGCGGCGCGTCCAATCATCGGTGAGCATGACTTTGCTGTGCTGCTGCCCGATGTGGTGCTTGACCCATTTACCACCGATATGGCAACTGACAACTTGGCTTTTATGATTGCAGCATTTGTTAAAGACAAGCATTCACAAATATTGGTTAATGAAGTCGCTGATGAAGACGTGCATAAATATGGTATCGCCCAATTAAGTGATAAAAATGACATCAAGCAGGCGGATACCAATGCGAGCTTTAAAGTCGCAGGCTTTGTCGAAAAGCCAAACTTAGCCGATGCGCCTTCAAAATTGGCGGTCGTTGGTCGTTATGTATTTAGCAATCAAATTTTTGATTATTTGGCCAAAACTAGAGCGTCGGTTGGCGGTGAGATTCAACTGACCGATGCCATCGACGCGTTAATTAGCCAATATGGGGTCAATGTCACGACCATGCGCGGCGACAGTTATGATGCAGGCGATATGCGCTCGTATATGCAAGCATTTATATATTTTGCCGAGCAGCAGTTAAAGGATGATAAATAGCTCATGGATGCGATAACTAATAATAAAAAATGTAACAGTGCCCGCCACTCCGAGTACTGGCAGCATTTGTGTCAGCTGGCGGAGCAGCCTTGGTCGCTTGCGACATTGTTCGCGCAAGATAGTGAGCGTACGACCCGTTTTAGCACGCAAGCGGGTGCGCTATATATGGACTATAGCAAGCAGTGCATTGATGAGCGTGTGTTAAGCAATTTGCTTGGTTTAGCGGATAGCTGTGAGTTATCTGTCCGTATTAAATCCTTGCTACAAGGGGCGATGGTTAATACCAGTGAAGAGCGAGCAGCGCTGCATACCGCTCTACGCTTGCCAGCTACAGAACAGCTGCAAGTTGGCACGCAAAATGTCGCCGCTGATGTACATGAGAGTTTGGCGCAGGTAGAAAGATTGTCAGAGCGGGTACGCAACGGCACGTGGCGCGGGTTCTCTGGTAAAGCAATCACTGATGTGGTTAATATTGGCGTTGGCGGCTCAGATTTAGGCCCACTGATGGCGACCACCGCGCTTGATGAATGGGCAGATACTGCTATTGAGGTGCATTTTGTCTCTAACATGGATGGCACGCAGCTTGATAATTTGCTCAAGCACTTAAATCCTGAAACCACTTTATTTATCATCTCCTCCAAATCTTTTGGCACCGTTGATACGCTATCCAATGCCAAGACCGCACTGTCATGGTTACTCGCTACCGCAAAGCTACGGGCTGGCACAGAAGAAAGCGTCTTGCGCCGTCATTTTATCGGCGTATCGGCCAATTGTGAAAAAATGACTGCCTGGGGCATTCACCCTGAGCATCAATTGCAGCTGTGGGAATGGGTTGGCGGTCGTTTTTCATTATGGTCGGCGATTGGACTTGCTATCGCTATTCGTATTGGCATAAATGGTTTTAAAGAGCTGCTAGCCGGCGCGCATAATATGGATGAGCATTTCGCCCAAGCAGACTTTTCTGAGAATCTGCCAGTATTATTAGGTTTGCTCGCCGTTTGGAACAGTACCTTTTTACAAGTCAATGCGCATACCGTGCTGCCTTATGATGGACGTTTGGAGTATTTGCCAAGCTACTTGACCCAGCTTGAGATGGAAAGTAATGGTAAATCGGTGACGCAGCATGGTGAGCGTCTTGATTATGATACGTGTCCAATTTTGTGGGGCGAAATTGGCTCCAATGCGCAGCATGCCTTTTATCAGCTTCTGCATCAAGGGACGCAGCAGGTCTCTTGTGACTTTATTGCGTGCGTGCGCCGTTATAGTGATGATGCGACAAATGAATCGCTACAGCAGCAGCATGAATTGTCTTTGGCAAACTGTTTGGCGCAGAGTCGGGTTTTAGCTTTTGGTAATGCTGCTATTGTTGATAAGGATATTGAAGCGGCTTCTGATACTGATAAATACAAATATTACCGCGGCAATCAGCCGTCAACGACGCTCCTTATCGATGAGCTGACCCCGCATAGTTTGGGGGAGTTGATAGCGCTTTATGAGCACAAGGTTTATGTCATGGCCAGCATTTGGGATATCAATCCGTTTGATCAATGGGGCGTTGAGATGGGCAAGAAAATGGCAGAGTCGGTACATACCGCCATGCAGCAAGGCGGCGATGCGCAATTTGATACCTCTACCAATCAGCTATTGCAGCAGATTAAGCTGTTGTCTTAACGGCTTATGGCTAGTAGCTAGTAGCATCATGCGACTGGCTTATCCACTTATCCACGCTGCTAACTTTGCAATATAAAAGGTAATCTTATGAGCGCTGCCGCTATAAATAAACACAAGACAGATAACTACCAATCCGCATCACATTCATTTAACCAAGCTGCTAAAAACACCAGCGTTTGCGTCCTCGTTGGTCATAGTATAGAGGCGATTACCAGTGCTGTGGTACTGGCAAGTCTCGGTCATACGGTGCATCTTTATACTGATAAAGAGGTATTGACGCAGCAATTACAACAATATGGTTTCGAGCATCATGTGCAAGCGTTATGGCAGATGTACGTGCAGCAGCAACAAATTGTCAGCTACGCTTTGCCCACTACTGCGAGTAAGCTGCTAGAGCACTATGAAAAGACGGATGATAATAGTGAGAGAAAACAAGTTGCGCTATATTGGTTGTTTTTAGAAAGTATCCGCCCAGTATGGCAAGCAGACAGCTGGATTACGGCCTTTAATCACAGTCATCAGCAAACCTTACCGCTCATCATGAGTGGCATAAAACAGCTAGGCAGGGTTGCTGCACTGTCCAAGCAGTTGCAGCGCGCTTGGGTTTATTATGTGCCATTTGTATTCTTAAAAGATGGCGATGCGTACAGCTCAATGCTAAATCCATCATTGTTATTGCTGGGTGAAAAAACACCAAATAGCCGCCATCATTTAACGATGCTACAGCCTTTAATACAGCAGGCGCGCGCTTTTCATCAAGCAGATATTGCCACTATAGAGTTTGCCCGTAGTAGTATCATGGCGATGCTTGCCACAAGGGTGAGTTTTATGAATGAGATGTCGCGCTTGGCGGATAGTCAACAGGTCGATATTCAGCAAGTTAGTCACATTATGGGACTTGATGAGCGCGTGGGCAGTAGCTACTTGCAAGCGGGCTGGGGGTTTGGTGGTAATACACTACCGACAGAGTTGGTTAAGTTGCAGCAGTCCAGTGCAGAAAAAAGCCTAGCTATGCCGTTACTACAGGCAGTTATTGATATCAACGAAGACCAAAAAGAGCTGATATTTCGCAAGTTTTGGCAGTATTTCGATGGATTTATCGATAATAAAACCGTGATGATTTGGGGCGGCAGTTATAAAGCGGGCTCGGGACGGACAGCAGAGTCGGCGATTCATCCGTTGTTAGCGCTACTCTGGTCTTATAATATACGCACGCTGGTGTATAGTGATAAAGCCCAGACCGAGCTTGCCGAGCTTTATGGACAGCAGACGTTACTGGAATTGATTGCCAGTCCGTACCAGAAGCTTAATGAAGCGCAGGCCATTTTTATTATCAGCTGGTTGCCAGAAAATAAGCTAGATGTTGCTAGGCTTAATGAGCAGGCGCTGCCGATATTCGATGCGCGCAATGCGCTGTCGCGAACGCAGGTTGATGATTTGGTCGGTGACTATATAGGGATTGGTCGCGCCAAATAAAGTTTTTTAACAAGGGTAAAATAAGCGTAGCAGACAAGCAGCTAATGAACTGAATCTAAATAAAAGCGCCGATTAATATAAAAATTAACCGGCGCTTTTTTGTTCTCATAAGCTCAGAACGTCTTTACTTAGCATTATGGTTACTTAAGTTAAGCAGGCACCGCCCCTTTACTAGCAAGCCATTGCTGAATTTCTTGGGTTTTAGTCTGTAGTAAATCTTTATCACCGCGACTTTCGATGTTTAAGCGAATTAATGGTTCAGTATTGGAAGCGCGTAAGTTAAAACGCCATTCGCCAAAGTTTAAACTCAAACCATCGAGCATCGATTTGGTTGGATTTTCGGTGCTGAACTTCTCTTCGATGGCGCTAATAATGGCTGGCGCATCATGAGTGGTCAAATGAAAATTCAGCTCGCCTGAGCTTGGATAGGCTGCAATATAACCGCTGACCAATTCTGATAAGGTTTTACCGGTAATCGATAGTAACTCAATGGTTAGTAGCCACGGAATCATGCCGCTATCGCAGTAGAAAAAATCGCGAAAATAATGATGCGCTGACATCTCGCCGCCATACACCGCACCAGAATCCCGCATCACTTGCTTGATAAATGAGTGCCCAGACTTACTAATAACTGCCTTACCGTTATGCTCATCAATGACGGCTTCGGTGTTATAAATCACTCGCGGATCATAGACGATTGACTCGCCCGCATATTTATTTAAAAACGCTTGCGCGAGCATGCCAACGACATAGCTACCATCGATAAATTCGCCGTATTCATCAAATAAAAAGCAGCGGTCAAAATCGCCATCAAAGGCAATGCCAAGGTCGGCTTTATTTTCTAGCACCGCTTGTTGAGTGGCGGTTCGGTTGGCCTCAATCATTGGATTGGGAATGCCATTTGGAAAGCTGCCATCAGGCGTATGGTGCAATTTAAGCACTTCAATTGGCGCGCCAGCTTGTGCTAACTTGTCGATTAATAAATCAACGACGGGACCTGCGCTACCGTTACCGGAGTTGATAACCAGTTTTAGCGGTTTTAATTTATCAACATCAATAAATGTCATGACATGATTGATATAAGCGCTTTTATCCGTTAGTAATTGTAATGTACCTTGTTGATTATCCGTACCAAATTGCCCCGATTCTGCCAACGCTTGAATCTCTGCCAAGCCATCATCGGCGCTAATCGGTTTTGAGTATTCCTTTACCAATTTTAAGCCATTATAATTAATCGGATTGTGGCTAGCTGTTACTTCGATACCGCCCAACGCCTGATAATAACTGGTCGCAAAATAGACCTCTTCTGTGCCTGTCATACCCAAATCAATCACATCGACACCCGCATCGAGCATACCTTTGATGGTTGCTTGTTTTAACTGCTCACTGGAGTGGCGGATATCGCTACCGATGACGATAGCTGGCTTTAAGTCTTTTAGTTCAACGGCGACATCTGCAGTGCTAAAACGCTCGAATAAAATTTGCGCAAAGGCACGGCCGATACGGTAGGCGATAGCTTCATCGAGATTGACGCCAAGCTCGCCGCGGATATCATACGCTTTAAATGACTGAATGCTAATAGGGTGAAATTCTGTTGCTGGCTGATAGCCAGTAGTCGCAGAAGTGGACATAATAATAAGCTTCCTTGTGCGTGCGCAGTAAAAAATGAGGGAGTGATAACAGGATTATAAGTCAATAAGCGTTCAATGATACACTAACTACCAAATGAGTTATAAAGCCGTAGTGGTGCTTTATGTGAGCATTTTTATAATTATCCGTTTCTATGATAAAAAATATAAGAGTATTTTATGAGTGACTTAAACAACCAAACGTTAACTTCTATTACGCCGCCCAACCCTGTACAAGGAACGCCAGTAGCAACTGGCGAGTTAGACGATTTATTGCAGTTAATGGCACGGCTGCGCGCAGATTGTCCGTGGGATAAAAAACAAAGCAATCATAGTCTCATTCCGTACGCGATTGAAGAGGCCTATGAGCTTGGCGAAGCGGTTCAAAGCGATGATGACGAAGATATCAAGGGCGAGCTTGGTGATGTATTGTTGCAAGTGGTTTTTCATTGTCAGATGTACGCTGAACAAGGGCGCTTTGATATGAGCGATGTGATTACCACGTTGCAAGGAAAGCTGATTCGCCGCCATCCGCATGTATTTGAAGCCGAAACGCTACAAGACGACGCTGCGGTAAAAGGTCGCTGGGATGAGATTAAAGCAGAGGAAGACCAAGCGCGCGCCGCACGTGGCAAGCCGAAGCGTCGTTTGGATAATACCAAGGCAGGTAGTGCGCTGATGCAAGCGCAGGAAGTGCAAAAACAAGCATCAAAATTGGGGTTTGATTGGGAAGGGGTCAGCGGCGCTTTTGATAAGCTTGATGAAGAAATTGCCGAGCTAAAGGCCGAGATTTTAGATAAGCCCCAAGTTGAAATCAAAACCAATATCAGAGAGATTGAAAGGGAGCTTGGCGATTGCATGTTTGCCTTGGTCAATGTCGCCCGTAAACTCGACCTCGACGCTGAAACTGCGACCTTAACCTGTGTGCATAAATTTAAATCACGCTTTGGTTATATTGAAGAGCAGTTAGCGGCAGCTGGCAAGCGTTTAGAAGATAGCGATATCAATGAGATGGATGCGTTATGGGAAGCGGCGAAACAGCATGAACGCGACTAATAAAAGCCTATTTATTAAATGGCAGCATGCTAATTTATTTAAAAATGCCGCCGTTTTTTTAGTAGGTGTGTTTTCTGTTATTACTATATCGTTTAATCCTACCCATGCCGCGCCATGTTTTGATAATGCTAAAAGCGCTTATCATTATCTATTGACGCAAGAAACAGCACAAAGCCAAGCGCGCACGCAGACTAGAATTAATATCAATCGCGCCACAGAAGCCGAGCTGGTGGCATTAAACGGTATTGGCAGCAGTAAAGCACAGGCGATTATTTTATATCGCGAGATGTTTGGCGGCTTTAAAACGGTCGATGAATTAACTAAAGTCAAAGGCATCGGCGCAAAAACGGTTGAGAAAAATCGCCAGCGTTTAAGCGTACAAGATTAAGCGCTTTATTTTGTATTATTTAACCCCCATATTGACAAAATAGCATGTAAGTAAATGTCATAACACACCCACCATGGTCAAAATTTGTTAAACTAGTGGGTACATCCGCCTGATAGACGCTGTGTTCGTCGGGGTGGTTAAGAATAAAGGCGAGGAGTAGATGCATGGCCGAGCGTGCCGCCAAGCAGTTAGAACTGAATAAATCTGAATTACCCAATTCCATTACCGAAGTGATAGCCACCCTAACCCGAGCTGGGTTTGATGCTTATATCGTCGGTGGCGGCGTGCGCGATACCTTGCTAGGCCTGCGTCCAAAAGACTTTGACGCGGTCACTGATGCCAAACCTCATGAGATTAAAGATGTCTTTGGCAAGCGTTGCCGTATTATTGGGCGCCGCTTTCAATTGGCGCATGTCTACTCTGGGCGCGAGCTTATCGAAGTGGCGACCTTTCGTGGTCCACCGCTCAATAATGCCAATACTAATCAAGATGGGATGATTTTGCGTGACAATGTCTGGGGCGATATCAAACAAGACTTTGCCCGTCGTGACTTTTCTATCAATGCTTTATATTATCAACCGCTCAAAGGCGTGGTGCATGATTTTTGCGGCGCGCTTGAAGATATCGATAATAAAGTTATTCGTCTCTTAGGTCATGCACCGACGCGTATCGAAGAAGATCCGGTCAGGTTGCTGCGTGCCCTGCGTTTTAAAGCCAAGCTTGGTTTTGATTTTGATAGCGAACTCGCCGCCCAGTTCCATGATGACAATTGGGCACTGCTGGAGCAAATTTCTCCGCATCGTCTTTATGATGAAACGCAAAAAATGTTTACCGGTGGCTATTTAGTGCCGCTACTGCCGTTATTGTTTGAGTCGGGCGCGATTGACAGTTTAGTAATTTATCCGCCTGCTGAGCCAAGTGCCTTGGTCAAACAAGTCGCTATCAATACCGACAAACGTATCGCCGCTGGCAAAAGTATCAATCCTGCTTTCTTTTATGCCGCGTTATTGTGGGAAAATTATCTACATCAATTGGAAAAAGCCAAAAAACGCAATATGCCTTTTGCTGACGCGCAATTGCATGCAGCCGGCAAAGTCATCGACCGTCAGCGTATCAAGACCGCCATTCCAAAATTTGCCGAACAATTTATCCGTGATATTTGGATATTGCAGCCAAAATTGGCGGCGCCGCGCAGCAAACAAATTATCCAGTTGTCTGAGCATCCTCGTTTCCGCGCCGGTTTTGATTTCTTGCTATTGCGTGAGCAGTGCGGTGATGCCGAACATCCGCTTTCAGAGTCGACCAATGGCATGGGCGAGTGGTGGCAAACCTATCAAACCTTGACCGAACAGCAGCAAGATCAAGCGATTGATGACTTTGATGAAAACATTCGTCGTGGTGCCTATAAGCAAGGGCAGCGTAGTCGCGGGCGCACTCGTCAAAAGCCGCAAGCTTTAAACACATCAAACCATGATAAGGTAAATCACATAGAAAACAATCAACCAGATATCATCAACGGCAATGCCCATAGCAAGCAAGCTGATGATGCCTCAAACGTGCCGTCACGCCGCCGCCGCGCCGCGAGCCAGTCTACTCAGCAGGCTAATAACAATGGCAGTCATAGAGCCAGTAATAATAGTCATCATAAGGGCTATGATAAGCAGCAAGCAGCACAAGATAATAATGAGCTGGCGCAATTGCAGCAGTTATCCCTGGCGAATACTGGCAAGCAAACGGCAAATAAGCGCCAAGATATAAAACCAGCACCGTTATTTGTCATCGAGCATGAAAAAGTGGTTCCGCCATTACGCAAACAATTGCCAACGGACGATCAGCCAAAATCTAATGCTAAACCAAAGCAAGCCCCTGTGCAGCAAAGCACAAAAGCTGAAAGCACTTCATTTAAGAAAGCAGGAGTTGCACGCCAATCTGATAACTTTGTTAACGTTGATAAGCAAGCGCAGCAGCATGCAAAAGCAAAACCAGTCGATACCAAGTCTGCTGCTAGCAAAGCCGATTTTGAGCAGTCATCTACAACGGCCAATACTAATGCTGCTACTAATGTCCATACTAAGCGTACTGTCGCCCAAACGCCAGCGCTTGTCAGCATAAACAATGAGCCGATACCGTATAAACGTCGCCGTCGTCAACCTACTGTGATAGCGGCTAATAGTAATACTGACAGTAAAAATAACGCTGATAACTTGCTTAACGTAGCGGCAAAACCAGCTAGCGATAAAGAGCAAGTAGTAAATACGGCCAAGTATGAGAAAAAAGCGCCTAAAGCTGCGTCAGATTTTGTTGAGGATACACCGTCTGTTGCTAAAAAACCTGTTGCTAAAAAAGCTGCTTCTAACAAACCTGCTACAACCAAACAGAATACTAAGAAACAGACTACTCAAGCTCAGTCAGCTGATAATCAAACAGCTGCTAGTAAAATGAATGAGCAAAAAGGGCCGGTACCATCAAAACGCCGCCGTCGTCAGCCAAGCACTAACAACGCTTAAGCTTACAAACCGACTTTAAAGTACTAAAGCACAGTGAGAATTATGAACAGGCACTTTGAAGCTAGTAATGGCAATGCCAATGACAATAAAAGTAGTAACGATATGAGCTGGGTTACCTGTTATGTTGGTTTAGGCAGCAATCTAGAAAACGAGCTAGGTTCGCCGGTAGAGCATTTACAGCAAGCCATCGTAGCTATGCAAGGAAATAAGCAAATACGAGCGGTACGAGTGTCTTCTTTCTACGCTTCGGCGCCGATGGGACCGCAAGATCAGCCTGACTTTGTCAACGCGGTGGTAGGTTTTGAGACTACCTTAACTGCGTTTGAGCTGCTTGCATTTTGCCAAGCGCTAGAACAACAAGCCAAACGCGCCCGTTTGCGCCGCTGGGGTGAGCGCAGCCTTGATGTCGATATTTTATTGTATGGGGATATCGAAATCTCAGAGCCGCAATTAACGATACCGCACGCAGGCTTACATGAGCGCAATTTCGTCCTACTGCCGCTGCGAGAGTTGGCGCCAGAGTTAATCATTTTAAACAAACCAATAACGGATTATGCGTCCAGTGACGATTGGACGGGGCTAAAGCTATTAAAACTGAATTAACGCCTCTTTAGTGCCTCTGTCGAATTATGAATAAGTTGGATACTACGATAGTGGCTGTGCATTTTATTAAAATATCAAAAGCTATAAATAGTTAACCGCATTGAGGGTCATATGACAACCTTATCTACTTTAAATAAATTTAAAAAAGACGGTGTTAAATTCACCTGTCTGACCTGCTATGACGCCATGTTTGCGCGTATGATGGACAACGCGCAAATCGATACGATTTTGATTGGTGATAGTTTGGGCATGGTAGTACAGGGTCATGATTCAACCTTGCCAGTTAGCGTCGATGATATGGCTTATCATACGGCAAATATCGCCCGTAGTAATAAGCATGCGCTGATTTTAGCGGATTTGCCATTTATGAGTTATGTGACGCTAGCAGATGCGGTCGCCAATAGCCGCAAGCTGATGCAGGCGGGCGCGCATGTGATTAAGATTGAAGGCGGTCGTGAGCTTTGCGATTTGGTCAAAACCTTGGCGCAAGCAGGTACGCCGACTTGTGTGCATTTAGGACTGACGCCGCAATCTGTCAATGTCTTTGGTGGTTATAAAATCCAAGGGCGCGGTGATGCTGCGGCAGAAAAACTGTTAACTGATGCTAAAGCGGTCGTCGAGGCGGGTGCAGCGCTTTTGGTATTAGAATGTGTACCCGCTGAGCTTGCTAAAGCAGTTACAGAAGCCGTAGCTGTGCCGGTTATTGGGATTGGCGCTGGTGCTGCTACTGATGGTCAAGTTCTGGTCATGCATGACATGCTTGGTATGGTGCACGGCCGCGTGCCACGCTTTGTCCATGACTTTTTAACTGACGAGCGTAATAGCGCGGGTAGTATTGAAGGGGCTTTTGCGCTGTATCAGCAGTCGGTACGTGACGGCAGTTTTCCCACTGAGCAGCACCAATTTAGCTAGCTGTATTAAAGTAAATTGTATTAAAGTAAGTCGTATTTGATTTAATGATTTGACCATTATCAGTAGAACAAGCTGTCAGGATGAAACATAGTAACCATGCCAATTATTCATCATCACATCTCAGCACTGCGTAACGCTCTAAACCCTTATCGTGGTCAGCAAAATGGCAAGCAGCGTATTGCGTTAGTGCCAACGATGGGCAATCTACATGATGGCCATCTTGAGCTGGTCAAGCTTGCCAAGCAACATGCCGATATTGTCGTGGTGAGTATCTTTGTCAATCCTACCCAATTTGGCGTCGGTGAAGACTTTGATAGCTATCCTCGGACGTTAGATGAGGACGTTGCCAAACTTACTACCGTGAATGCCGATTACGTATTTGCGCCCAGTATTGATGAGATGTATCCGGTATTACCGCCACCAACGTCCGTTCGAGCAGGCGCAATCACCAGCCAGTTATGTGGCCAATCGCGTCCTAGTCATTTTGATGGTGTTGGTATTGTCGTCTCAAAGCTCTTTAATATCGTCCAGCCAGAAGTGGCCGTATTTGGGCAAAAAGACTATCAGCAGTTGGCCATTATTCAGCAGTTGGTGCGTGATTTAAGTTATCCGATTAAAATCATTGGCGCACCTATCGTACGGGCGGCTGATGGTTTAGCTTTGTCTTCGCGCAATCAGTATTTAACTGAAACTGAGCGCAATATCGCTCCTATACTTCATCAAGAATTACAGCTACTAGCCGATCAGCTAATGAATGGCGCGCATATCGAACAAGGGCTTGAGCATTTATTAGCAGCGGCTAGCGCGCGTATCACTGCTGCAGGTTTTATCATTGACTATTTAGAAGTTAAAACGGCGCAGCTTGATGCTTTAGAGATAAATGAAGAATCTGCAATTTCCGCTGGAAGCCAGCAAGATTTGGTGATTTTAGTTGCTGCTTGGTTGGGCCGTGCACGCTTGTTAGACAATCAGCTAGTGACGGTAACACTGCCATCATGAGCGCGGGAGTGGCTAGAGCAATGTATAAGGATGACGGATCATGAGTACAACGAAGGACAATGAGCACGCCAAATCAGATAACGAGCAGACACAGTCACATAAAGATGGTTTAAGTATCTTGGTGGTGTCAGGGCGCTCAGGCTCGGGCAAAACCTCTGTACTCAATATCCTAGAGGACTTTGGTTATTATTGTATTGATAATATGCCTTTGTCATTGGTTCCTGAGGCGGCACAAAAGCTGGTTTGTGATAGCGGCATCAAACGCGTCGCCCTTGGGGTCGATATTCGCACCCCGCGCGCCGATTTGTCCAATTTTGCCGAAATACACGATACGTTAAAGCAGACGTATGGCGAAGAGGCGCTCACCGTCATTTATGTGACGGCGCAAGAGGATATCTTGGTGGCGCGCTTTAATGCCACCCGCCGCATTCATCCTTTGATGGTGCAAGATAGCAAAGGAATAGAAAATACCACTGATAATTTACCAGCGGCGATTGAAAAAGAAAACCAGCTTTTACAGCCGATATTTAGGCGTGCGGATCTTAAAATTGATACCAGTATGCTTAATATTCATCAGCTAAAAGAACGCCTGCGCGATTATGTTGGGGCTGACAATCAAATCGCCATTAACCTGTTATCATTTGGTTTTAAATACGGCAGCCCAATCGATGCCGACTTTGTCTTTGATGTGCGCATTTTGCCCAATCCGCATTGGAACCCAAAGCTGCGCGCCGCGACAGGTCTGGATGCGGAAGTTGCTGAATTTTTTGCTGATTATCCAGAGGTGGCAGAGATGACTAACGATATCGCTACATTTCTGACGCGCTGGTTGCCAGATTTTTTACATAATAATCGCCATACGGTGACGGTTGCCATTGGTTGCACTGGTGGCAAGCATCGTTCGGTATTTATTACCAAGCATTTGCAAGATAAATTGACTACCAGCCTGCCCGAAGGTTTGAGTATTACCGCTAAGCACCGCGAAAAACATCGTTGGTAAAGCTAGGCTAGTAATGCTAACTATTAATGGTTATTAGCTACGATGAATGCTCAAGCAATATAATCAGCAAGACGCAATAAAATCTATTATTTACTATCTCGAAAAATGGAAAGCTTTTATGATTGACTGGACAGAACAGGATATGCGCGTCTCGCGCACAGAGCTCAAAAAAGCTCATGAGCGCTTACAAGCATTGTCGATACCGCTTGCCAGCTTATCGAAGAAGCAGCTCAAAAACCTGCCGGCAAGTGATTATTTTATGGCAGAGCTGATGGCACTTGCTGATATTACCAGTGCCAATGCGCGCAATCGCCAGACCAAACGGGTCGGTAAACTCATCAGTGAAGAAAATCGCCATGAATTGGTTAAAGCCTTATTCGACGCTTTTTTTCCAAAAGAGCAGATTTCTAAAATCGAAAGCTGGATTGAGCGTTTAAATATCAATGATGAAGGCACGCTAAAGCAGTTTGTGAAACAGTACAAAGCCTCTGAGCGTAATAGTTTGTATCAGCTGCTATTATGGATTGAATATGCCAAACATACACAAGACGATGAATTGATGGCGGAGTCTAAAGAAGATTTGGCCAGTTATATTCGTGAAGTGGCGATATTGTCGCAGCTGAAAAGCTAATTAATAATAATGCTTATATTAATTTATAAACCATGACCTATAAAAAAGCCAATCGTTAAAGATTGGCTTTTTGCATTTTTATAAACGTTCATTTTCTTAATAATTTACACATCTTAAATTATTTTTTCTCGGCACGTACTTTATCAACGAGATAATCAACCACTTTAGGAACAGTGGCGCTTTCACCAGTCACCACATACTTACCATGGACGACTACTGCTGGTACGCCTGAAAGCTGATAACGCTTAGCACCTGCCTGTGAGCGACCAATTTTTGTGCCAACGGCAAATGAGTTATAAAGACTATTGAATTTCTTTTCATTCACCCCTTTAGATGCGTACCATTTGCTCAGTGATGCTTGGTCAAATAACTGTTTGCCGTCTTTATGCACAGCATCAAATAGGGCGTCATGGGTTTTGTCTTCATAGCCTAGTAATTGCGCGGCGTAGAAACCACGGGCGCTGGCTTCCCAAACAGGGTTTAGCGCGGCTGGGGTTTTGAAAAATGCCACGTCTTTGTCTTTGGTTTTGGCCCATTTTTCCATATGTGGATTGAGGACGTTACAATGCGGGCAGCCATACCAAAAGAATTCACGCACAATGATAGCATCACCGCTGATTTTTTCTGGGTTGTCTAGCACGCGGTAGTCTTTTCCTGCGACATAATTGGCGGCTTGTGCGCCCATATTGGCAAACCCAATAGCACAAGCCAAACCAGTCAATGCGATGATACGTTTCATACTTTTTCCTTGAGGTGTCGAGATTCAGAATAATTGTTTCAGAAGGTTCGATTCAGCAGTCATTTAGCGCATTTGTATAGAGGTCTCACAAGTTTAAGCGGCAATGCGTCGCCTAAATCACCCTTTTATAGACTACTGCCTATAATAGCGTAAAATGCCCATAGTTGTGAACCCGATTCTTAACTAACGGTTGTAAAGCTGTGAGCTATTATTTAAGGTATCTTACTTATGGTTTTGCGCTTATTTTATACCTTGAATTTCAGCCCGATCGTCAATCCAAAGTCGTTAAGCCAAATTTTTTCAATATAAGAATAACTGACTCATAAGACTATGATTTGCGCGTTTCACAAACGGTGACGATGTACTCACGACAAAGTTGCTGCTCTCATGCTAATATTGAGCGTAGCATCATACTTCCCGATAATAACTATAATGCCAATAAAGGAAAAATCCTATGAGCCAAGTTTTACCTTCTGCGCAGCCTGTGAATCATCAACAAAACAATCCTACTGACAATATGAGCAATAGTAATAATGCTGCTAACGAATTCAATCAAAATACGGCGATTAATGTCGATGCCAGCGAAGTAGAAAAATTCAACAATTTGGCGAGCGAGTGGTGGAATAAAACCGGCGCCTTTGCCACCTTACACGAAATCAATCCGCTACGCCTTAATTGGATAGAAGACAACGTCAAGCACGGCTTTAAGAGTGCCGATAGCAGTAAAATCGCAGAGTTGGGATTGGTGGGTAAAAAAGTTCTTGATGTCGGTTGCGGCGGCGGTATCTTGTCAGAATCAATGGCGCGACGCGGCGCTGATGTTACTGGTATTGACCTTGGCACAGAAAATCTCAAAGCGGCGGCCTTGCATGCTGAGCAAAGCAATTTAGATAATACCTTGCGTTATCAGCACATTCCGATTGAACAATTGGCTGAAACCCATGCCGGCCAGTTCGATGTGGTCACTTGTATGGAGATGCTCGAGCATGTACCAGACCCAACTGCCATCGTTGAGGCGTGTTTTAAGCTACTAGCGCCAGGCGGCGTTTGCGTGCTCTCGACCATTAACCGCAACCCTAAGTCCTACTTATTTGCCATCGTTGGCGCTGAGTATGTATTGCGTCTGCTTGATCGCGGTACCCATGATTTCGCCAAATTTATTACCCCAGCGGAATTGGATAAAATGGCGCTAAATGCTGGTTTCAGCCGTCAAGATATCATTGGGCTGCACTATAATCCGTTGACCAAACGCTACTGGTTGGCGCAAAACGTCGATGTCAATTATATGATGGCGGTACAAAAACCACTGTTGTAAATTTTTTTTATGAGTATTCCTTTTTAACCACTTTTTAAATCCATGTTTTAAATTAATATTAAGAGCGCCTGTTATGAGTCAATTTGTAAAAGCTGTCTTGTTCGACCTTGATGGGACGTTAATCGACACTGCCGCCGATTTCGTCCGAATTATTGGTAAAATGAGCGGCGAGAATGATTGGCAAGCGCCACCTGAAGCTGAGATTCGTGAGCAAGTTTCCGCAGGCGCTTCGTCGATGGTGCGTTTGATGTTGCGTCATAACGGCCAAATTGAGGTTAGTGAAGAAGAGTTACTTGAGTTTCGTCAGCAGTTTTTAGACGATTATGAAGCCGATATATGCGTCGATAGTTGTGTCTTTAGCGAGCTTGAAGAAGTACTGCGCACCTTAGAGGATAAAGGCGTGCCGTGGGGAATTGTCACCAATAAGCTGCGCTATTTAGCAGAGCTTTTGCTAGAAACAATGCAGTTAGATGAGCGCTGCTCGGTACTGGTCTGTCCTGATGATGTATCACGCTCTAAGCCAGATCCAGAGCCGATGTATATGGCTTTGGAAAAACTCGCTATCCCGCGCGGCGCTGCTGAAAGTGTGCTTTATATTGGCGACCATATACGCGATATCGAAGCGGGCAACGCCGCTGGTATGACAACCATTTTAGCTGCCTATGGTTATATCCCGCCTGAAGATCAAAAAAACTTAAAGAAATGGGGTGCTGACTACATTACCGATACCCCTAAAGAGTTGAGTAAGCTTTTACTTGCTTCAGGTAAGTTTGACTATTTATAAAATAACTACTTATAAAGCAAATAAGCCATTCATCAAGATAGCTAATAAGCAACCTATCTATTAAATCATCAAATAATAAGCAGTGAGTAATGCCATGAGTGACAATACTAATCCGCCTACGCCGCAGCAAGCCAATCAAGCAGTTGCGCAAAACGCTGTACCATCTGTATCGCACGACGCTATTCGTAATTTTATACCGCCTGATAACTGCTTAGATGGTAAAACAATTTTGGTCACGGGTGCTGGTGATGGTATCGGCCGTGTTGCCGCCTTGACCTATGCGCGTTACGGTGCGACGGTGTTATTGTTGGGTCGTACCAGTAGCAAACTTGAATACGTTTATGATGAAATCGAAAGCTTTGGCGGCAAGCAGCCTGCCATGCTACCGATGAATCTCGAAGGTGCGACTTATGCTGAGATGCAAACGCTAGAGAATTTGATAGCAAAAGAAGTCGGACAGCTCGATGGGGTATTGCACAACGCTGGCATGCTAGGTGCTTTGACACCGCTTGAGATGTACGATGTCGATATGTTTGCTCAAGTGATGAAGGTCAACTTTACCTCTACCTTTATGCTCACCCAAGCGCTACTGCCGCTGCTTAAAGATGCCGCCCATGGTTCTATCGTCTTTACTTCTAGTAGCGTTGGCACCCGTCCGCGCGCGTTTTGGGGTGCCTATGCACTGTCCAAGCAAGCGGTAGAAGGCATGAGTGATATATTTACCCAAGAGACGCAAAATACCACCAATTTACGCTTCAATTGCATCAACCCCGGCGGCACCCGTACCAATATGCGTGCTCATGCTTTTCCGGGTGAAAATCCGATGAGCCTGAAAACGCCAGAAGATATTATGGGCGGTTATGTGTTTTTGATGAGTGATGAAAGCATCGGTGTGCGCGGTCAAGTGGTTGAGCTGCAACCAAAAGACTAATCATCATTTGCTATCTTATTGCCCACTATTTTTATCGCTATTAATGGTGTTTATAAAAGCGTTTATTGATTGAAATAAGAGCTCTATAACCCCATCTATTTGTTATTAAAGACTTTTATCAATTAAAGCCTAAATAGCATTAATAAAAAACAGGATACGATTATGGCAGGTGGCTGGTCAAGAGATGGGGCAGAGCATGAACAAATGGATGCGACCGTTAACGATGCGTTAGAGCGCGCACGGCGTGCACTGCCGACCGGTGAAAGTGCTGAGTTTTGTGATGAGTGTGGTAACCCCATTCCAGAAGCGCGGCGCATAGCGGTACCAGGTGTGCAGCACTGCGTTAGCTGTCAGTCTGAGCTTGAAAAAGAAGCAAAGGCAACTGAGCTCTTTAATCGCCGCGGTAGTAAAGACAGTCAATTACGTTAGATTTATGCGCTAAATATTTAACGTTAAACCAATAGTTAGAACAATAAAAAGCCCTGCAATCAATGTGCAGGGCTTTTTATGGCATTTAATATTTTCAATACTAAAAGTTAGACCTATTCGCTCTTAGCGGCTTCAACTTCTGCTTCATCGGGTACGAATACATAGCCGACGCCCCAAACGGTTTGGATATAACGCGCCTGTGACGGATTATCCTCAATCAGACGGCGCAAACGTGATACTTGCACATCGATAGAACGCTCCATCGCGCCCCATTCACGGCCACGGGCAAGATTCATTAGCTTATCACGCGTCAATGGCTCACGCGGATGCTGCACCAAGGCTTTTAATACCGAGAATTCACCGGTTGTTAAAGTCACCACATTACCATCACGTTTCAGGGTACGGGTCGATAAATCAAGCGTCCAAGGTCCAAACTCAACCACTTCAAGCTGATGACTTGGCGCACCCGGCAGTTCACGATTTTGACGACGCAGTACCGCTTTGATACGAGCGAGTAGCTCTTTTGGGTTAAATGGCTTTGGCAAATAGTCATCAGCGCCGGCTTCAAGGCCAGCGATACGATCGGCATCCCCACCTTTAGCAGTCAGCATGATGATCGGTATATCGCCATTGTCTTCACGCAAACGCTTACAGATACTAATACCGTCTTCGCCTGGTAGCATCAAATCCAATACCACCAATGAGAACAGCTCACGTTGCATCAATTTGTCCATCTGATTGCCATCATGCGCCGTACGAACGACAAAACCATCGTCTTCTAGAAAACGCTGCAATAAAGAGCGCAAGCGAGCATCGTCATCAACGACCAAAATACGCTGGTTTAAGGTGTCAGGGCTGTTGCTATCTGTCATACAGTCATCCTCTTATAAAAATTATTATTGGTAGAAATTGTGATTAAAAATACAAGGGTAAATATTTTTGTTAATAAAAATAGAATTCAGAAAAGCATCTATAAAGGTAACAATATTAGTGCTGCTAGCTAGAAATCATTCCATTGATTACTAAAAATCAATAAATATAACAAACTAGTGTTCAGTACAGTAGTAAACTGCAATATTTGTACGATTGAGACTTTAGTGTATAAGATTGCTGTAATAATTGCATCAATGATAATGCTAAATGCTGTATGCGTTTGTTTAACAGGGCGCAAGAACGGACAATATCAGACGATTTTTGCCAGAAAACAGGTGATAAATAACGAAAAGATAAAAAGGATTTTTATTCATGCAGCTTTTGCTATAATGCAAAACTACATTTCTCAACGATTGATACGTCTATGAGTAGCACTGATACCTTAACGCCATCTCAAACCTCGACAAATGCACAGGTTTTGGATGCAACCACACACGCGAATATTCACGACAAGCTTGCTCGCGCGCTTGGCATTAAGACTGCTCAAGTCAATGCGTTTGTCAAACTTTACGATGAAGGCGCGACCGTTCCCTTTATTGCCCGTTACCGTAAAGAAAAGACGCAGAATCTTGACGATGCGCAGCTGCGAGCTTTAGAGAAGTCGCTCAATTATGAGCGTGATATGGCAACCCGTCGCCTTAAAATTACCGAGCTGCTAAGCACGCAGGGTAATTTGACTGACGAGCTGCAGACGCGTATTGATAATGCGACGTCGAAACTTGAGCTTGAAGACATCTACTTGCCATACCGTCCGCGTCGCCGCTCACCAGCGGCCAAAGCACGCGCCGCTGGTCTTGATGTGGCTGCACAAGCGCTGTTGACGCAAGAGACTACACCGATAGCAGCACTTGCCGACTATCAAGTCCAATCTAGCATTACCGATGATAGTGGTAATGAGATTGAAGTTGATTTTAGCGATATCGACAAGCAATTGGCAGGCGTAAAAGCCATCATCGTTGATGAATGGACGCAAGCGTTAGACTTACTCGATAATCTACGCAGTGGCTTTGCGAAAACGGCGAGTATAGTATCGAGCGTCGCAAGTGAAGAAAAACGCGAAGTTGGTGAGAAGTTCAAAGATTACTTTGAACATAGTGAAAGCTTGGCGCGTCTGCCAAATCATCGTCTATTAGCGATGCTTCGCGGTCGCCAAGAAAACGTTTTAGGTCTTAAAATCGAAGGCGAAGACGCGCCATTTATCGAAAAAATCATCAAGCACTTTGAGGTTGATGCCAAAGCGCCAGCAGAACGTCAAGAATTCTTAGTGGAGGTGGCGACCAGTTTATGGAAAGAAAAATGGCGTCCGCATATTGAGCATCGTTTATTGACAGAAAAACGTCTGACCGCTGAAGCCGATGCCATTGATGTATTTGCCAATAATTTACAGCATTTACTTATGGCAGCGCCTGCTGGCCGTAAGGTGATTCTAGGCGTTGATCCGGGTATCCGCCATGGCGTTAAAATGGCGATTGTTGATACCCAAGGCCATGTCATGCTAGATGGCGAAGAAAAGCCTGTCGTCGCCACCGTTTATCCGTTTGCCCCCGATAATAAGATGGATGAAGCCAAAAAAGTCATCGATGAATTATTAAGCACTTATGGCGTTGATTTGGTCGCTATCGGCAACGGTACGGCGAGCCGCGAAACAGACGCGATGATTAAAGAGATTTTGGCGGCCAACGCTGAGTTAAAAGCCAAAGCCGTAATCGTTAATGAATCAGGCGCTTCTGTTTATTCGGCAAGTGAGCTTGCTAGTGACGAGCTTGCCAATTTAGATGTATCGGTACGCGGTGCGGTTTCTATTGCCCGTCGCTTGCAAGACCCGCTATCAGAATTGGTTAAAGTTGACCCAAAAGCGATTGGCGTGGGTCAATATCAGCATGATGTCAACCAAACCCAGTTGGCAGATAGTTTAGATAAAGTCACCCAAGACAGCGTAAACGCCGTTGGTGTTGATGTGAATACCGCAAGTCCTGCTATCTTGGCGCACATTGCCGGTTTGAATAAAAACGTCGCCCAGCAAATCGTCACTTATCGTAAGGAGCATGGCGCATTTGATAGCCGTGAAGCATTAAAGAACGTCCCACGCTTAGGGGTAAAAACCTTTGAGCAAGCGGCAGGGTTTTTGCGTATCCATGATGGTAGCAATCCTCTTGATGCGACAGGCGTGCATCCAGAAAGCTATGCGCTGGTTGACAGCTTACTTGAGCAAACGGGTAAAGCATTACCAGAGATTATCGGTAACGATGGGGTGCTAAACAGCATCGATACCACTGCGCTCGCTGCTAACGATGACAATATCAGTGTCAAAGCCATCATTGAAGAGCTTGCCAAGCCTGCACGTGATCCGCGCCCTGAGTTTAAAACGGCTAACTTCCGTGAAGACGTTAATAGTATTAAAGACTTAAGCGAAGGCATGCAGCTTGAAGGTGTTGTTACCAACGTGACAGCCTTTGGTTGCTTCGTTGATGTCGGCGTCCACCAAGATGGTCTTGTGCATATCTCACAGATGGCCAATGATTTCGTCGCTGACCCGATGAACCGCGTTAAGCCCGGTGATATCGTCTCGGTACGTGTGATTTCTATCGATGAAAAACGTGGCCGTATCGGCTTTAGTATGAAACCTGAATCTGAAAAGCCGGTACGCCCAGCTGCGAAGTCGACTGCAGAAAGTAAGGGTAATGAAGATAAGGCTAGTCGTCCAGCGGCTGATAAGCGTTCGTCAAAACCACGTGGCAATCGTCAAGATAAAGATCATGCCAACAACCGTCGTAAAGCACCTAGAGCGGAGAAAGCAGCAGCATCTAATAAAGAAGCACCTAATAAAATAGGCACGCTTGGCGCGCTGTTGCAGGAAGCTGGCGTCACTAAAGCGAAAAAATAATATTTACCATAACGATTAACCAAAAAAGGCAGCCATCTGGCTGCCTTTTTTATTAAGAACATATTAGAGGATTCTCTTTAAAATTGGTTTTGCTATTTATGTTTTATAGGGTTTGCGTTGGCTCGGCATCTTCTTCGTTTTCTGATAACGCTTCTTCTTGTAGAGCTGCTTCCTCATCTAGCATAGCTTGCTGCAAATCTTGTTGTTGCATCGCTGCTTCATCATCTTGTATGACTTGTTGTTGCATGGCTGCTTCTGGATTTTGCATTGCGGCTTGTTGTGCCTGCATGTCTTCTTGCATGGTATTTTGAATTGTCGCTTGCTCAGCTTGTAGCTCAGTAGTCATTGGCTGTTGGCTAGCAAGATTATTAACCTGTGCTCTTTTGATCGTTTGAGTTTCGCTTAACTGAAATGGATTAGAGTGATCGGCTGCGACTTCATTTGTAGGAGTGCCTTCAGCTTCGAGGGTGGTTGCAGTGGCTGCCTCTTCTACTGCTTCGCTATCAGTAGGGGCTGCCATAGCCAAACTTGGGATAGTGAGCGCTGCGCCCATAAGTAACGATAAAGATAGAGTACTTTTTTTCATTAATCCATTCCTTAATTTACAATCTTATAATGTCAGTTTAAGGGGTTTTAAACTTGACGCTTATATTGAGTATTGTTGTATAAAATAAAATTGCTATACCAATTCATTTAGTATTTCGCATTTATATATTTAATATATCTAACATTAAACCTATAGACAAAATAAAATCATGATAACCATTGAACGATTATCATGATTGATTTGGTTAAAGAGTTTTATAAGCTGAACTGGGTCAGTGATAAAAGTCTAATAGGAGAATAGCAACTAAATAAGCATGGGTTCAGTAGCGCATCGATTAAAACTCTCACAGAGCGGTGTTTGTAAGTGAGTTTGTGCAACTATTGTAGCGTTATTGTCAGGCTCAACAAAAGGAAAGCAAAATGTCTTTTTTGCTTTCCTTTCTAATTTTAAAGACCGTATGGTTAATACTCAATTATCAACATTCTATTCAACGATCACATATTTACCGGTTCTTGGATCGACCACGCGTTGCTGGGTATTATTGTCCGGCACGCGAATCACAGGAAAGGTTTGGCTGATTTCGGTATCTTCAAGGACACCGCTATCTGCTTCTTCACCAACGATGACGGCGCGATTAGCTCCATCTTCTACCGCAATTGCTGTACCACTTGCGGTATTAACGCGTTTAATTTGGTCTTCCGGCGCAATGATGACTTCTTTTACACGGTACTTAGCAGGGCGGATAACGCGGGTAGTTTCGACAACGACTGGCTCCATACTGCGCTCTTCAGTGATCGCAACTTGAGGTTCTGGCGCTGGCGCTTCAGTTTCTTTAGGGTCGCTGACAACAGGGGTAGGGAATTTAGCACCAAAGTGATTGTCGCACTGCTGCATGCTGAGTCGTACCGGATTACCGGCTTTGTCCATATAAACGTTGACGGGCATATCAGCAGCGATAGGCACGTATTTGCCCACTAAAGGACCTGAAACACCATAACGACCGTTTGATTGTCCAACGCCCAAATCACAAGCACCGGCTGAATAATCACTGGCTTGTAAATTATTACTATTGACCACGGCTTGAGGAATCATGACTTCAGACAAACGCATCTTTTTAATCGATGCTTCGCCTGCCTGCATCTTTGGTTTTTGGTAAGTATAAGGCGTATAAAATTTCGCCGAACCATCTTTGACCGCCATGACACATTCATCGTAGCTGTCATAACCAACGTTGCCATGGTTATCAGTCGTCATACCGGCGTTGGCGGTACTGGCAAACATGGCGACACCGGATGTCAAAACTGCGGCTGTTAATAGATTTAATTTCATAGTCATTCCCTCTTAGTTGTTATTAATGTAGTTATTGTTAATATGTCTCTTTGGGTTCATTGAACTTAGGCTTGGTCTATAAAATCCGTGCCATAACCTGTTCAATCCTACGTGAGTTATAGCAATATGGCTGTGACATTAGTCTGGAAATGTGTAGCTTAATGTATTGAAAAAGGGCAAAGGGGCAACATCGTTTACCAAAGAAATACGCTTTTATCGTTTATTAACATTTGTCTAAAAATTGAAGATCAACGAGGTAAATAATATAGGTAATAAAAAACCGCCTCTTGTTGCCAAGAAACGGTCATTACTATCTTAGTTAGAATTAACTCGTTTTAATCTTAACTATGATTGCTATTAATCTTCTACTACTTCAAAGCTGAGACCAGAATGTTCTTGTAAACGTTCAATTAAGCGATCGCCCATCGCTGAAGCAGGTGTCCAAAAACCACCACCGACATCGTCTTTACTAATATCTTGCGCGAGACATAAAGCTGCTTGCGCCAACATACGCGAGGTGCTGCCGTAACCTGGGTCTTTATCTCCAGTTACTTTAGTATTAATGGCGTCGTTGTTGGCGGTTTCACCAAACAAGCGAATATCAAAGTAGCCGTTCTCTTGCTCTTCTTTAGAAGGACCTGAGCCAGATTTAGGTAGCACATGTTTAGATAACAGCTCGCGGCTTGGTTTAATCATCATGGCGGTGGCAAAACCCATTAAGCCTGCGCTCATCGCGTAGCTTGATAATTTACCTTTTACGCCGTCTTTCATCCACATCGCTTCGTCATACTTAAAGTCGCGACCATATTCATAGCCGAGCAGCTGGTTACTGCGATGCACAATGCGAGTATTGATGCTGGCCATGACAAATGGTGCCAGCCAGCGTTTGTGCTTGTCATCGTATTCTGGCTTGCTGACATTATCTTGGCGCACGTTTGGTGCATCTTTGTCGTCGTTGAGCAGATAAGGGTTTGCCACTTGCTTACGGCGTGATTTGTCTTGACCAACTTCTTCAAAAATCGTCGCCATCGACGCAATCGTGCCGCCAGATAAACCACCTTTTGCCGCTTTGACGCGCATATGAATCACATCACAAGCGCGACCGAATTTTTCTTGTGCTTGCTGCTGAGTAAAGTAAACGCCCAAATCCGACGGAATAGAGTCAAAGCCGCATGAGTTGACGATACGCGCGCCGCTTTGCTTGGCGGCGTCCTGATATTTATCCATCATATCTTTGATGAATATCGCTTCGCCAGTCAGATCGACATAATCGGTGCCATTATTAGCGCAAGATTTAATCAATGGCTCACCGTATTTTAGGTAAGGGCCAACGGTTGAGATAATAACTTGGGCTTGTTTGGTCATCTTATCGAGGCTAGCAGCATCGTTACTATCAGCAATGATAATATCGACTTTACTAGCAAGCTTAGACTGTAGCTCATTGAGCTTTTCTTCATCACGACCGGCTATCGCCCACGTGACATTCTCGCCATTTTTATCTTTAGCATTTGATAAAAATTCTGTTAAATAATGCGCTGTAATCTGACCTACAAAACTGGTCGCACCGTACAAAACTATCGCGTAAGGACGCTTCTCAATAGGGTTAGCAGGCTCTTGATTTGTTGATGTTTGTTTTGATGCCGCTGTATCGTTTGAGGTTTCCGTATTCATAGTTATTTTCCTTATTAAATAGCTGTTTTTGTTCATTATTATGCAACTGACATTAGATATGTAATCTGCAGAAAGTAGCAGATTTAGGTTTATAGCAGATTTTGTCATAAAAATAAGCGAATTTAAGTAACTATTCACTATCTCTACACATAAGTCTTGAAAAGCCAAGTAAAAAACTTAAGAATGGTAAGATTTGCTACAAAGTTTACATAACCTATCGACATTATTACCAAAATGAACGTCTTTTAGAAGAAATCATTGCTAATCTATATTTGTACGCAGTAATAAGTTGTATCAAAACAAAAAGAAGATTTTCAGGAAGAAAAGAGTGCAGTGGTAAAACGGTTGATTGATAAATAGTTTATTAATAACCAAAATTGCTAGCTGTATATCTAGTTTCTAACCACAATTTGAGGAGAATATTATGTTTCGTTGGGCCATTATTTTTGCGGTAATCGCGTTGATTGCAAGTTTCCTAGGCTTTGGCGGTGTCGCTGGTCTATCGGCAAACTTTGCTTATATCCTACTAGCTATTGCTGTGATTCTATTCATTGTCGCATTTGTTAGTCGCCGTATGTAATAGAGAACAGTGACTGCTTAGGTCTTAAGTATTCATACTGATTAATAAAAAAAAGTCCTCGATTGAGGACTTTTTTTTATGACTCAAATTTGTCTGTTTTAATTTGACTATTTTGATTATCTTTAATGCCAACTGTCTTATGCGGTACTAGAAAGTTTTCGGCTGGATAATATGTTCCATACGTTTTGCAAGGCGGATATCTAGGCTTGTGATACCACCCGTATCGTGAGTGGTCAGGCGGACATCGACAACGTTATAAGTATTGCTCCATTCAGGATGATGTTCGAGTGCCTCAGCATAAAAAGCGGCTTGGTTCATAAAGCTCATGGCTTCGATGAAATCGCTAAAATGATAGCTTTTGACGATGCTATTACCGTCGCGTTGCCAGCCAGCCAAGTCTTCTAATTGTAAGTCAATTTGTTGGTTAGATAAACTACTCATGGTGGTATCCTTTATTATTAGGAAGTGGAGATTTTAGAGTGATTGATTTGCTGGTCTCTATTTTATCTTATATCAGTTCTATTGCCTAAAGTTATGACATAAAGAACAAAATTATGACATAAAGAACTTAGGACAAAAAACCCACCTATTTCTGCTTATCCTCACTATATCGTTGCAAGCAAAAATATAATAAAGGTAAACAAATAAATAGGAGGGCAATGGTATATGTTGACGCATAAGCCGGACGAGAGCTTTACAGCATAATTACGGCTGTAAAGCTTTATCTATCATTGGCTTGTTTTGTTAAGCTTAAAGCAACCCTTTATATTCAGGGTGTTTATCAATATATGAGGCGACAAACGAGCACTGTGGCACCACTTTTTTGTTATTATCCTGCGCATATTTTAAAGCATGCTTAACCAGTGCAGACCCAACACCGCGACCACCCAATTCTTGTGGCACGATGGTATGGTCGTATACCAGTTGATCGCCGCGCTCTTGATAGCTGATATAACCAGTATGACCATTGATTGACGTTTCAAAACGCTTGGCTTGCTCATTGTGAACGATATCTAGATTCTGTTTGTCGTTATTACTCATAAAGATTCTCCAATTATTGATATTTATAATTATTCCTAGCGGTTGATAAAGTGAGGATTATTAAGTTGTTGTTATTAAGCGACTGTTAAATGACTGTCAAATAACTGTTATTTGCGTAATCTACATATTTTCTATCCTATCACTTTATTGATTGTGAACTTTTCTGGGTCAAATTTCTAGTCATTTCCCGTAAGGCTAGATAGGACGAATGTTAATAGCCTTGCTTTAACCCAAACATTGCGACAAGAATTGGTAAGGAATGATTTTGCATAAAGGTTTTGGTAGAGAAGGCGGATAAAACAGGCAGCTCGCCATAAAAAGCGGCAAAAAAAGCTAAAAGGCATATAAAGACAGGTAAAACAGTCCGTTAGCTTGCAGGGGTTGCGCCACAATGCGATAATGGTAAACAATTTATAACCCTGATTTTTGAGGCGCAGCCCGTTTGGCATGATTGCTAAGTCTGGTTTGCACGTCTCGTCTATGCAGTCTATCGGAGTGTTAATGGCTCAATATATCTACACGATGAACAACGTGTCAAAACTTGTTCCACCTAAGCGCGAGATTTTAAAAAACATCAATCTGTCGTTTTTTCCTGGCGCCAAAATCGGTGTTTTAGGTATTAACGGTTCAGGTAAATCAACTTTGCTACGTATCATGGCGGGCGTGGATAAAGACTTTAGCGGCGAAGCGCGCGCGCAAGCAGGTACGAAGGTTGGTTATCTACCGCAGGAACCACAGCTTGATGACAGTAAAGATGTCCGCGGCAACGTCGAAGATGGTATGCGTGAAGCTTTAGATGCACTGTCACGCCTCGATGCCATTTATGCCGAATATGCTGAACCTGATGCCGACTTTGATAAGCTTGCCGAAGAACAAGGCAAAATGGAAGACATCATTCAAGCATGGGATGCGCATAATTTAAATACCCAACTAGAAAAAGCTGCTGATGCGCTACGTCTACCACCATGGGATGCAGACGTCAGCAAACTATCAGGTGGTGAAAAACGCCGCGTGGCACTTTGCCGTCTGCTGTTATCACGCCCTGATATGCTGTTACTAGACGAACCGACCAACCATTTGGACGCTGAATCGGTTGCTTGGCTTGAGCAGTTCCTACAGAACTACAGCGGTACCATCGTCGCCATTACCCATGACCGTTATTTCTTGGATAACGTTGCTCAGTGGATTTTGGAGCTTGACCGTGGCCATGGCTATCCGTACGAAGGCAACTATACGGAGTGGCTCGAGCAAAAGAACACCCGTTTAGAGCAGCAAAATAAACAAGAAGAATCGTTTGCGAAAGCGCTGAAAAAAGAGCTTGAGTGGATTCGTAAAAACCAAAAAGGTCAGCAAGCCAAGTCTAAATCACGCGTGCAGCGTTTTGAGGAATTGAACTCAAAAGAGTTCCAGCAGCGTAATGAGACCTCTGAGATTTATATTCCACCGGGTCCTCGTTTGGGTAATAAAGTCATCGAAGTCAACGATATCTCTAAATCGTTTGGTGATCGTCTGCTTTATGAAAACTTAAGCTTTAACGTCCCAGCGGGCGCTATCGTTGGCATTATCGGTCCAAACGGTGCGGGTAAAACCACGCTATTTAACATGATTACCGAGCGTGATACGCCAGATACCGGCTCAGTCGATTTGGGTGAAAGTGTCAAAGTCGCTTATGTCGGACAGGTACGTGATAACTTAGATGACAAAAAGACTGTTTGGGAAGAAGTCTCTGACGGCCTAGATATCATCAAAGTTGGCGACTATGAAACCCCAAGCCGCGCTTATATTGGCCGTTTTAACTTTAAAGGTTCAGACCAACAAAAGCACGTCGGTCAATTATCAGGTGGTGAGCGTAACCGCTTGCAACTTGCTAAGACACTAAAACAGGGCGCTAACGTCTTGCTCCTCGATGAACCATCAAACGATTTGGATATCGAAACCTTACGTGCGCTAGAGGATGCCATTCAAGTATTCCCCGGTACGGTAATGGTAGTGTCGCATGATCGCTGGTTCCTTGACCGTATCGCGACCCATATTTTGGCATTCGAAGATGAAGGCCCAATTTGGTTCGATGGTAACTATTCTGAGTTTGAAACTTATCGTAAAAAGACCATGGGTGATGACGCCAGTCCTAAACGCATGAAGTATAAAAAGATTTCTACCTAGAATCTTTGCTAAAAACTTTGTTTGTCATAAGTATTTTTGGACAATAATTTTAGATATAAAAAAAGACCTCTAATCTATTAGAGGTCTTTTTTATGTTCAGCTTTTACGTTGCTTTATGAACGCTTACGGCCAAACTTACGCTGCTTTTTATTGCTAATTTCAGTAATGGCGTGGGCAATTTCTTCTTCATTGAGGCTTGCCACTTGCTGCAAGATTTGCATCATATCAGGACTGAGGACATATTTTGCATGATGGGCAATATTATCGATACGCTGATCGAAAATTAAGATGCCAGTTTCTTCATCTTTTTGCAGATAATCAAGACGAATCAAGGCACCGATAAAGCTGGTGAATAGCGCACGGTCAAAGAAGTCAGGAATGTCGTCAGCATAGAGGACTGATAAACGCTGACCAAGCAAATGACAGAGGTCAACGACTTCGTTTTCGGTCAGATTGCCTGAGCCTTGCTGAGCGAGTAGCGCAAGGGTCATAAAGTAACGCTCAAGGCTTTGTTCAACTGGCGTCGCTAGTACTTGTAGCTGCTGATAGCATTTGCTATTGGTCTCAGGGACACTCAACATACCATCGCCTAATTCTACAATCAGGCCACTTGCAAGCAGGCTATCGACTTTTTTATTCAGGGTCTCTTGAAGACCATGCGCTGAATAATAGAGGAACAGCTCGCTTTGTAAGAATGGATATAACTGCTCGGCGATACTATTGAGACGGCTGCGCTCAATGCGACCGTTGCGCGCGACCAGAGCGGATAAAAAAGACAATAAAATAAAGACATGCAGGATATTATTGCGGAAATAGCTTAGTAGCGCCGCCTGTTTGCCAGCAACCTGGATAATATCACCCAAGATATGCGGTATGCGCTCGATAAGTTTTAGCTTAATACCATAATCGATGATTTGCTGCGGCGTCATATCGGTGATAATCGTATCATCAGAGTAGGGCAAATGCTGAGCCAGACCTTGATAAAGGGCGATTTGCTCACGGCAAATATCTTCATCAAGCGCCGCCTTTGGTGCCGATAATAATACCAATGACAACAGCGACACTGGAGTGATGACCGCCGCCTTATTGATATGCTGCATGACTTTGACGCCGATATTATCCACCATGGCGCTAGTTTTATCATCGAGTGGCGTGTCGGTACGATCGGCAGGTAAGCTGTTGGCCGGCACATCGAATTTTTGCATAAAGTCGCTAAGATGCAGCGGCGTACCAAAGCTTAAATGCACATTACCAAAGATACGCTCAATCTTACGGCCAACTTTGAGGAGACCGATTAGCGATTCTGACTCTTTTGGCTTGCCTTTTAGCTCGCCCACATAAGTGCCACCCTCCATGATACGCTCGTAACCGATATAGGTCGGTATAAACACCACAGGTTTATTGGTTCGGCGTAACTGGCTATGTACCGTCATCGCTAGCATACCCATTTTCGGTGGCAGCAGTCGCCCTGAACGCGAGCGTCCGCCTTCGATAAAGTACTCAATCGGGGTGTTACGGGTAATCAGCGTGTGCATATATTCACGCAGTACCGCAGTATATAGCGCGTTGCCACGGAAGCTACGACGAATGTAAAAGGCAACCGCGCCGCGTAATAACGGTCCCAATACCGGTACATCCAAGTTATCACCCGCTGCGACATAAGGGATGCTTAATCCGCGCATATAAATAACGTAGGACAGCAGCAAGTAGTCGACATGACTGCGGTGACAAGGCACATAAATAAGCTCATAATCAGCGGCCAGCTCACGTACCCGCTCAAAGTGATGCACTTCTACGCCATCATAAAGCTGCGTCCACAACCACGTCAGGAACTTATAAAAACCGCGCACGATAGAGTGTGAGTAATCATTGACCATTTCATTGGCGTAGCCCTTGGCTAACATACGCGCTTCCCGCACACTGGTGCCTGACGCCGCCGCTTCTGCTTCTATTGCATGTTTGATAGCAGGCGAATAAACCAGTTTGTCGACCAAATTGCGTCTGTCCGATAAGTCTGGGCCGAGCATGCTGGCTCGCTGTTTATCCAAATAAATATTAAGCTGCTGTTGTAATGAGCGCACCAGCTCGCGATTGCCATCGGCTGACGCAACCATGGCAAAGCTAGGCGCTATCTCTTTTAACAGATCAGCATTATTTACCTTGTTAGCATCGTTTGCCGTATCAACGTTATCAGCTTGCGCGGTGTTTTGTACGGTATGGGTTTCGCTAGCAACAGAATCAAAGACAGCAAATCCTTCGCCATCGCCTTGTAAGCTGTCATGAATAAGGGTGCGTAAATCCTGCGGTGGATGGAACTGAACAAAGGTATCACGCCCCATCACACCGATATTAAATAACTGCTTGGTGATGCTAGGGTCTTCCCAGTTATCGGCGGTCAACAGTTTAAATAGCGAGTCTTCTTTTTCTGGCGCGCGTCCCCATAGAATTGACACTGGTACCAAGCGCACTTGTAATTCTGGATGTTGTAAGACCGCGGCAACCAGACGCGATAGGCGAGGTGATAACTGGCTATCTTTGGCATGGGGGTGATGTAAAAAGATGATGGCGGCATTTTCTTTAACATCATGAGTAATATCTTGTACCCCGACCAAGGCGGGCGGCAGATTGTGCTCTTGCGTCTGTAGGTCAATCAAAATACTGTTGGAGCGCGAATAATCTTGCAATACATAAAATCTGAGGATATTGTCGTCATCGTCGAATTCTGGCAACTCACCCAAAAGTTTTGGCTTCACCGCCACATCAAGCAACTGGCCCGATAGCTTGCGATAGAGCTGGTTAATGGGCGCATTGGCATAAAGGGTTGAGGCAACTGGCAGCATCTCAGCCTCGAATTCTGGGGTTGAGGCCGTATGGTCAGTTGCGACGGGCGCTTTAAAAATCCGTTTTTTTAAGAACTTCGGTATCATAATCAGTATCAAAATTAGTCAAATGTGGTGAGCTTATGATGCCATAAAAGCCATCAAAGCGATATATAGTGTCTGTATATACTGCCAATATTAATAGCATAACGGCATAGAATGCTGGTTTAAATGCCAGAGAATATTTGACCAGCCAACGGTTAAAAGGCGAAATTATTTAAAGTCAAAGGTAGAAAAATATGCGATTTCGCGCAATACTGTATGGCATTAAATCAAAATATTTACATTCAAATCTATGTAGAATTTTATCTTTTAACTTCATTATTCTAAGCCAAAATATTATGACCCCTGCTATCGAACTTGCCAAACAGCGCAACCTTGATTATAAGTTGCATGAATATACTCACGACAGCGCCGCCGCCTCTTTCGGGCTAGAAGCAGTAGAGAAACTGGGCATTACTGCCGAGTGTGTGTTTAAAACCTTGGTGGTAACAACCGACGCAGGCGCGCTGGCCGTAGCGATTTTGCCGGTCGATCAAACCCTAAATTTTAAAAAAATGGCGAAGGCTTTATCGAGCACTAAAATGCTGGCTTGTAAAAAAGTACAAATGGCTGAGCCTAAATTGGTCGAACGGTCGACGGGTTATGTGCTCGGCGGCGTTAGCCCATTGGGGCAAAAAAAGCGCCTACCGACACTTATCCATGCCGCCGCGCAACAGCAAGCTACTATCTATGTGAGTGGCGGTCGCCGAGGTCTAGAGATTGAGTTGCCACCTGAGCAATTAGCGACCAGCCTTGACGCTCGCTTTGTAGATATCATCGATGATTAGTATTTAAGAAGAATTTTACACTCCCTTTATTCTGCGCCTTTGTCATTTGCTCTCAATAGTGTTTGCACTATTTATTAGCAGAGTCGCTATTTTTAAATAAGGATGTTACCCATGCCGCATTTAACCATTCAAGTGACGCCGAACGTCATGATTGCTCATGAAGAATCATTTCTAAAAGCATTAAATCAAGTGCTGTGGGACAGTGGACACTTTGGTAAACCTGCCGATATCAAAGCGCGCATCGTACCGATTGAGACGTTTTTGGTTGGCGTGGAAGATGACGAGCAGCGCAACGGCTTTGTTTATGCGCATCTAAAAATTATGAGCGGCCGTGACGAAGTCATACGCCATCAACTCGCTGAATTATTAACAGCTGCTATAGAAGAGCGTTTGCATGCACAGCAATCAGGACGCGCCGACATCCAAATCTGCGTCGAAGTAGAAGAAATCAGCGCGATTTATCATAAAAAAATGCTGAGCTAAACGCTAGGCTCAATTGTTTATAAGAGTGATTTATAAAAATGACACGCCCTAGTTATTTTCACATAAGGACTTACTGGCAAACTTAGGCAGTACCATCACCTCAGCTTTATAACCAGCGGTTTTACCATGAGTCGCCATCAAATTGCGGGCGATACGTAAGCGATATTCGCCAGTTGCGGGTAGGCAGCCTTGATAAATAATCCCGCCTTTGGTGCCATCATACTTACCATTTGGCATATGCAGGACGCCGACATTGGCGGTCTCAGGCGTGCCAGTAAGTGGCGCAATATTAATGATGGCATATTGCGCAGCGGCGGCATTAAAACGATACCAGCGCTCCTCTTCGTTAGGATTTAATTTACCCGTAACCACGCTACTAATAGCGCCTTTGGCAAAATGAATGGTGGTAGCGCTGGTTTTAGCCAGCGCACTATTTGCGCCAACGCTGATTAATGCGGCACTCAATAATAGCGTTTTTAGCGCTCGTGTACTTGATAAAGCGGTTCTGTTATTAATCGACAACATCATTACTTCCTTATTAAATTATATTTTATCAGCTGTCTATTATTTGCATGTCTATTACTTGATAAACCCCACTCTCAACTTGAAATAAGCAAATCAA